>JAXDMH010000081.1:0-14937 GCA_034666225.1 Myxococcales bacterium | reverse complement strand
CGCGGTTGACGTTGCGGATGGGCACCGTGGCCTTCACCCGCTGGCCGCTGTCCAGGGCGGGCTTGCACAGCTCCAGCAGCGTGGTGTTGTCCAGCGCCGCGTCCAGGCCGTGATCTTGCGGCATCTGGCAGTAACGCCCCACCTCGGGACCGGCGTCGGGCTGGTACAGAATCTTCGACAGATCCAGGCCGCGCGCCTTCCAGTGGCTGACGGCCTTGGTCATCGACAGGCACTCGCTGTGCCCGACCATCTCGTTGATGGTGCGGAAGCCCAGCTGGGCCATCAACTCGCGGACCTCTTGCGCCACGAAGCGCATGAAGTTCACCACGTGCTCCGGGTCGCCGGTGAACTTCTTGCGCAGCTTGGGATCCTGCGTGGCCACGCCCACCGGGCAGGTGTTGAGGTGACAGACGCGCATCAGGATACAGCCGACGGTCACCAGCGGCGCCGTCGAGAAACCGTACTCCTCGGCGCCCAGCAGCGCGGCCACCACCACGTCACGCCCGGTCTTCAACTGGCCGTCGGTTTCGACGGTGATACGGCTGCGCAGGTTGTTCAGCACCAGCACCTGGTGCGTCTCGGCCAGCCCCAGCTCCCACGGGATGCCGGCGTGCTTGATGCTGGTCAGCGGCGAAGCGCCGGTGCCGCCGTCGTGCCCGCTGATGAGGACCACGTCGGCGTGCGCCTTGGCCACGCCCGCCGCCACCGTGCCCACCCCCACCTCGGCCACCAGCTTGACGCTGATGCGGGCCTTGGTGTTGGCGTTCTTCAGGTCGTGGATCAGCTGGGCCAGATCCTCGATGGAATAGATGTCGTGGTGGGGCGGCGGCGAGATCAACCCGACGCCGGGCGTGGCGTTTCGCACCTTGGCGATCCACGGATAAACCTTGGACCCGGGCAGTTGGCCGCCTTCGCCCGGCTTTGCCCCCTGGGCCATCTTGATTTGCAGTTCCTGCGCGCTGACCAGGTACTGGCTGGTCACGCCGAACCGCCCGGAGGCGACCTGCTTGATGGCGCTGTTGCGCGAATCGCCGTTGTCGTCCAGGACGTATCGCGCCGGATCCTCGCCGCCCTCGCCGGTGTTGCTCTTGCCGCCGATGCGGTTCATGGCGATGGCCAGCGTCTCGTGCGCCTCTTTGCTGATGGAACCGTACGACATGGCGCCGGTCTTGAACCGCTTGACGATGGTGTCGACCGATTCAACCTCTTCGATGGCCACGGGCGGACGCCCCGACGCGATATCCATCAGTCCGCGCAGCGTGCACAGGTGCTGGGACTGATCGTCGATCAGCTTGGAGTACTCCTTGAACACCGAAAAATTCCCGCTGCGGCAGGCGTACTGCAGCTTGTGGATGCTCTCCGGGTTGAACAGGTGGTACTCGCCGTCGCGGCGGTACTGGTACTGGCCGCCGGCGTCCAGCGTGTGCGTGGGCAGCGGCCGATCGGGGAAGGCGCGGGCGTGACGGCGGCGCACCTCTTCGGCCACCTCGTCGATGCCGATGCCGGCGATGCGCGACGCCGTCCAGGTGAAATATTCTTCGATGAATTCTTGATTCAGGCCGATGGCCTCGAACACCTGGGCGCCGTGATAGCTCTGGATGGTCGAGATCCCCATCTTTGAACAGACCTTGACGATCCCCTTGCCCACCGCCTTGACGAACTTCTGTTCGGCCCGGTCGGCGTCGCCGCCCGACAGAATTCCCTGCAAGACCATGTCGTGGATGGTCTCGAAGGCCAGGTAGGGATTGATGGCGCTGGCGCCGTAACCCAGCAGCAGAGCAAAGTGGTGCACCTCGCGCGGCTCGCCGCTCTCCACCACCAGGCCGACCCGCGTGCGCGAGCCTTCCCGCAGCAGGTGGTGCTGCACCGACGCCACCGCCAGCAGCGCCGGGATGGGCGCCAGGTCGTGGCCGTGGCCGCGATCGGAAATGATGATGATGTTGTGGCCGGCGGCGATGGCCTCGCTGCACTTGCGGCGCAGCTCCTCGACACCCTTGCGCAGGCCTTCGCCCCCCTCGCTGACCTTGAACAGCATGGGGATGGTGACGGTGCTGAAGCCGTGCGAGCCGTTGGTGCCGTTCAGGTGGCGCAGCTTCTCCAGCTCTTCGTTGCGCAGGACGGGCGTGTGCAGGCCGATCTGGCGCGCTGACTGCGGCGTCGGCTCTAACAGATTCCCCTCCGGGCCGATGGCCGTGTCGACGGCCATGATCAGCTCTTCGCGAATGGCGTCGACGGGCGGGTTCGTCACCTGGGCGAACAGCTGCTTGAAATAGTTGTACAGAAGCTGCGGTCGTTCCGACAGCACCGCCAGCGGCGTGTCGGTCCCCATCGATCCCATCGCCTCGACGCCGTCGGTGGCCATGGGCGCCACCAGCACCTTGATGTCCTCGGTGGTGTAACCAAAGGCTTCCTGGCGCAGCAGCACCGTCTCGTGGTCGGGGGCGATCACCGTGGGCGGCTTGGGCAGCTCGTCCAGGGCGACCAGGTTCTCCTTCAACCACAGGCCGTAAGGTTCCGCCGTGGCGATCTGGGTCTTGAGTTCTTCGTCGCCGATGATGCGCCCCTGGGCGGTGTCGACCAGGAACATGCGCCCCGGCTGCAGGCGGCCTTTTTCCAGGACGCGCTCCGGGGCGATGTCCAGGACGCCGACCTCGGAGGCCATCACCACCAGACCGTCCTTGGTCACGTAATAGCGGGACGGGCGCAGGCCGTTGCGGTCCAGCACGGCGCCGATGCGGATGCCGTCGGTGAAGGCCACCGACGCCGGACCATCCCACGGTTCCATGAGACAGCCGTGGAACTCGTAGAAGTCCTTCTTTTCCTGTGACATGGATTCGTGGTTCGACCACGGCTCCGGGATCATCATCATCATGGCGTGGGGCAGCGATCGCCCCGCCAGCATCAACAGCTCCAGCACGTTGTCGAACATGCCGCTGTCGCTGCCGTCGGTGTCGACGACCGGAATGCATTTCTTGAGGTCGTCGCCGAACAGCGCGGATTCGAACATGCTCTCGCGGGCGTGCATCCAGTTGACGTTGCCGCGCAGGGTGTTGATCTCGCCGTTGTGGGCGATCAGTCGATAAGGATGGGCCCGCGACCAGCTGGGAAAGGTGTTGGTCGAAAACCGCGAGTGCACCATGGCCAGCGCCGACTCGACGCGATCGCTGGCCAGGTCCGGATAGAACTCGCGCAGCTGGTTGGGGTTCAGCATCCCCTTGTAGACGATGGTGCGGCTGGACAGGCAGGGGATGTAAAAGTGGCCGCGCTCCGGGATGGACGAGCGACGGACCGCGTGGCGGGCCTTGCGGCGAATGACGTACAGCTTGCGTTCAAAGGCCAGATCATCGGCGCCCGCGCCGGCGCCGTCGCCATTTTGAGGCAGCGTGCTGCCGATGAAGATCTGGCGAATCACCGGCTGCGACGCCTGGGCGGTGGGGCCCAGCAATCGGTTGTCGGTGGGGATGGTCCGCCAGCCCAGGAAGTTTTGCCCTTCCTGCCGAACCGCCTCCTCGAAGATGCGCTCGCAGGCTTCCCGGCTGTCGCGATCGGTGGGCAGGAAGACAACGCCGGCGCCGTACTGGCCGGCCTCGGGCAGGTTGATGGCCAGCTTGGCGCACTCTTCCTTCAGGAAGCCGTGCGGGATCTGCATCAGGATGCCGGCGCCGTCGCCGGTGTTCACCTCGCACCCGCAGGCGCCGCGGTGCTGGAGGTTCAGCAGGACCTGGATGGCGTTCTGGACGATGGAGGAAGACTTTCGCCCCGCCAGGTCGACAACGAAACCGACGCCGCATGCGTCATGTTCGTGCGCGGGATCGTAAAGACCCTGCCCGCTCGGCCGCCCCCCTGGTCCCTGATGCTCTTTCATCTGAACGAACCTCTTCCTCCGCGCCGGCTGCCTGGCCAGAAATCCGGTCTTGCCACCGTCGGCATCACTCCGTAGTTACTCTGAAAACATGCAAAGGGACTGACCATACCACACTGTGCGGAAGCGCCCTTTCCAAATTCCGGCCACGCTATCTAGTTTGCCCGCAGGCTGTAAAGCCCCGCCTCCGGCTGGAAACCTCGAATTAGCCTGATGGAAACAAACACGAAACAAATCCTGATCGCGTCCTCGAAGGTGAACCCGTACTCGCGACCTCGTGTTATATGGCCTTCATATTTATGGGCAGCATTTTGAGACTATTGGTTGCCGCGATCTGTCTCCTGTTCGCGGCGTCGGCTTTCGCCGCTTCTGAAAACCCCGAAGATCTGATCCGCCAGGGGAACGAGCTGCGCCGCAAGGGCGACGACCTGCGCGCGGAGGGTTATTTCCGGCGCGCCTTCGACCTGGCAAAGACGTCGCGCGCTGCCGCGCAGCTGGGCCTGGTGGAGATGGCGCTGGGAATGTACGCCGAATCCGAGGCGCACCTCACGCTGGCCCTGGACGAGCCGGACGCCTGGGTCACGGTCAACGGCGCGGTGCTGGAAAAAACGCGCAACGAGGCGCGCAAGCGACTGTTACGCGTGGACATCGCCGGCGCGCCCGCCGGCGCCACCGTCGCCTTCCCGCCCCGCTCCAGCGTCCGGTCGCTGCCGCCCGGCGGGACCTTGTACGTGGCGCCTGGCGACAGCACGCTGCGGATCGAAGCGCCCGGTTTCCAGCCCAGCATCATTAAAGTGAGCGGAGCGGCCGGCGAGAATCGCCAGGTCACCGCCAACCTGGTGGCCACCACGGACAATCGCCCGGCCGCCGTCTCGCCGGCCCCCGGTGTCGTCGGATCTCTGTCGGCCGCCGGCACGTCGCAACCAGCTGCCGGCGACGTCGCTGTCACGCCTCCACCGCCGGCCACCGAACCGTCGCCGCGCCGGCCAGGCACCGTGCTGCGCTGGACCGGCATCGGCGTGGGCGCCGCAGGCGTGGCCGTCGCGGTGACTGGCGCCGTCGTCGCCTCGCAGGGAAGCTCCAAGCGCCAGGCGATCGAAGCCGCCGCGCGCAACGGCACGCCTTACGACAAGACGAACGGAAACTGGGAGTCGCTGCAGAACACGGGCGTCGGCCTGCTGATCGGGGGCGCCGTGCTGGCCGCGGGCGGCGTCACGCTGTTCTTCGTCGGGCGGCACATGGGCCAGCAGGACGGCGGGTCCAGCGCCGTGTCGCTGTCGGCCAGCGCCGGTTCTGGTTTTGGTTTGCTGCAGTGTCAGGGGCGTTTCTGATGCACCACGCACAGCGATTTTGGTTCGGCCTGGCTGGTCTGGTGGCCCTCACGGCTCTGGCGGGCTGCCCGGGGCTGACGATCCCCGACGGCAAGCTCCCCTGTTCGGCCAAGGGCGAATGTCCATCGGGTTATCAGTGCGGCGCAGGTATGAAGTGCTGGAAGGTTGGTCACGACGGTTCCGCCACGACCGACGTTCCGCAGGATCGCCCCGCTGGCGACGTCCCCATGCTCGACGGCGCCGACAGCGCAACGCCCGACGGCGAAGCGCCCGACAGCGGCTTGCCCGAGGTCCCGACTTGCAATCCTGGCATGCACCTCTGCCCCACCGGTTGCGTCGACGACACCAGCGCACAGACCTGCGGCGGTTCGTGTTCGCCCTGCCCCGATCCCGGCAATGGCGGCACCGCCACCTGCGACACCGGAAGCTGCGGCGGCACCTGCCCGACGGGCAAGAAGCTGTGCCTTGGTACCTGCGTCGACGGCGCGGCCGCCTGCTCGGGCACCTGCCCGACGAACACGCATCTGTGCGGTCAAAGCTGCCCCAGCACGACGGACGTCAATGCCTGCGGCGGAAGCTGCATGCCCTGTCCGGTTCCAGCCAACGCCATGGCCGCCACCTGCGACGGCACCAAGTGCGGCTTTCAGTGCAAGTCCGGCTACCACGCCTGCGGCCAGACCTGCGCCGCCCCCAGCGACGTCATGGCTTGCGGCGACGCCTGCATGGTCTGCCCGACCGACCCGCACGGCGCGGCCATCTGCGCCGGCGGAACGTGCGCCCTCCAGTGCAGCGACGGTTACCACCTGTGCGGCAACAAATGCGTCAGCAACAGCGACGTCGGCTCGTGCGGGCCCTCGTCGTGCACCGCCTGCCCCGCCATCACGAACGGCCAGTCGACGTGCGACGGCACCAAGTGCGGCGGCCAGTGCGCCGCCAATCAGATCCTGTGCAATGGCGCGTGCATCCCCGCGACGCAGGCCTGCGCCGGCCAGTGCCCGAACGGGACGCACAACTGCAATGGCGTCTGCGTCGACAGCACCAGCACCAACTCGTGCGGGATGAATTGCAGCGCCTGCCCCCGGCCGACCGGCGCCACCGGGACGTCGTGCACCGCGAGCGGGACCTGCGATTTCGTGTGCGGCGGGGCGTACCACCGCTGCGGCGATCGCTGCGCGGCCAACGACGACGCCGCCGCCTGCGGCGCCAACTGCACCGCCTGCCCCACCGATCCCAACGGCACCGCCATCTGCCAGGCAGCGAACGGGGGGACCTGCGCCCTGTCGTGCGCCACCGGCTATCACCCGTGCGGCGGCAAGTGCGTCAGCAACAAGGACGTCGCCAACTGCGGCGCCAGCGCCTGCGGCATGGCTTGCACGGCGCCCACCGGCGGCACCGTCAGCTGCGACGGCATCAGCTGTGTTCAGGCCTGCACCAACGGCAACCAGTACGTCTGCAGCGGCGCCTGCATCGACAAGTCGGTGGCGTGCAACGGGCAGTGCCAGCCGGGATACAAGTCGTGCCAGAGCGCGTGCATCCCGACGGCCAGCTGCTGCATCAACGGCGACTGTCCGGCCAACAAACCGATCTGCAGCAGCGGAACCTGCGTCGGCAAGCCGCTGGGTCAGGTCTGCGGCAGCGGCACCGAATGCGCCACCGGCAACTGCGTCGACGGCGTCTGCTGCAGCACCGGGTCGTGCGCGGCGTGCAACCGCTGCAACCTGAACGGCGTGGGGACATGCAGCGCCTCGCCGGCGGGCGCCGACGCCAGCTGCGCCATCAACGCGTCCACCTGCACCGCCGGCTGCGACGGCCTGGGCAAGTGCAAGCCGGCGCCGTCGTCGACGTTCTGCGCCAGCAGCGTCTGCGCGGCGACCGACACCATGGGCGCGATCGCCCACGTCGGCGTCTGGGCGTCCACCAGCTATAAAACGAAGAAGTGCGACGGCGTCACCGCCAGTATGGCCGGGTGCAAGGTGCAGCCGGACACTGGCTGCCCCGGCAACCTCACCTGCGAAAGCGCGGGCGGCTGCAAGAACACCTGCGCCGGCGATCCCGATTGCCTCTACGGCTATCGCTGCGTCAGCGGCAGCTGCGTGGTGAAGAAGGGCGTCGGCACCGCTTGCACCCTGGACGCCGAGTGCGCCACCGGCCTGTGCGACGACCAGAACCACGTCTGTCTGGCCTGCCGCAACGGCGGCAACTGCACCAACAAGCTCCCTCTCTGCGGCGACAACCACGCCTGCTCCGACTGCAACATCTATCGCAACCAGTCCGATTGCCACCCGGATGGATCGTTGAACTGCAACGCCACCGGCGCCTGCATCTTCGGAAATGCGCCCGACTGCAACCCGGCCACCGGACTTTGCGGCTGCGGGTCAGTCTCCGAGTGCAAGGGATGGATGGTCTGCGTGAACCACCTGTGCAAGGTCGCCGGCGGCCGCCCCTGCATCAATCCCGGCGACTGCGCCACTGGCACCTGCCCCGCCGGCGGCGGCGTCTGCCCCGTGTCACCGACCGGAACGATCTGCACCTTCGACTATCCGGACGAATGCGTGTCCGGTGACTACTGCGGTTTCGCCCCGGGCGGCTGCACGAAGCTCTGACGTCTGGCCGCGCCCCGGCCCGTCAAACCGCCGGCGGCGACTGATCCAGTATTCGTCGGACGGTGTCGCGAATGGCGCCGTACTCGTTGGGCAGCGCGATCGGTTGATTGGCGTAACGGGGCTTGGGCACGTCGGCCAGCGTGCCCTCGTGATACTGCGTCTTGAACTCGGTGAACTTCAGGCCGTTGGCGGTGCTGACCACCACCACCCGGTGCTGGTTGGTGATGTCGCCGCGGGCCACCAGTTTTTCCAGCGCCGCCAGGGCCACGCCGGTGTGCGGGCAGTTGAACAGCCCGGTGCGATCGGCGCGCGCCGCCGCGTCGGCCAGCTCGGCCTCCGACGCCTGTTCGACCACGCCTTCGAAGCGCTGCAAGGTGCGGATGGCCTTGCGGACGCTGACCGGGTTGCCGATCTGGATCGCCGAGGCCAGCGTCGGCTTGGCGGTCACCGCCTGGAAGTTGTCATAGCCGGCCTTGTACGCCAGGTACAGCGGGTTGGCCGCCTGGGCCTGGGCCACGCAGATGCGCGGCAGCTTTTGAATGACGCCCAGCTCTTTCATCATCAGAAACCCGGCGCCGAGAGCGCTGACGTTCCCCAGGTTGCCGCCCGGGATCAGCACCCAGTCGGGCACGCCCCAGTCGAACTGCTGCACCATCTCGATGGCCACAGTCTTCTGCCCTTCGATGCGCAGGCTGTTCATGCTGTTGGCCAGGTAGACGCCCTCCTCCTCGGCCAGCCGCTGCACGACGCGCATGCAGGCGTCGAAGTCGCCGTCGATGGCCAGCACCGTGGCGCCGTTGGCCAGCGGTTGCACCAGCTGCGCCGTCGACACCTTGCCGCGCGGAAGGATGACCATGGCCCGGATCCCCGCCGCCGCCGCGTACGCCGCCAGCGCGGCCGAGGTGTCGCCCGTCGAGGCGCAGGCCACGGCGTGGATCGGCTTGCCGTCGCTGATCATCTGCTTGACCGTCGAGACCAGCACCGTCATGCCCAGGTCCTTGAACGACCCGGTGTGGGAAACGCCGCATTGCTTGATCCACAGATCGGACAGCCCCAGCTCGCGGCCGTAGCGTTCCGCCCACAGGAGGTTGGTGCCCCCCTCCAGCATCGACACCACGTTCTCGTCCTGCACGTGCGGCTGCACCCATTCCTTCTTGCCCCACACGCCTGACCCGTACGGCCACTGCGTGCGCAGGTACCGTTCATCGAAGAGGCGGATCCAGGCGGCGGCGCTGCGGGACTTCAGGGCCTCGATGTCGTGGACCACCTCCAGGAGATCGCCGCACTTGGGGCAGCGATAGATGACCTCATCCAATGGATACTCGCCGTGACAGCCGGCTATGCAGCGGAAGGTGGATCGGGACGCCATCCGTTCAATTTACCGCATCGGAGGCGTCGGTGTCGTCGTGCGAGTGAGAACCGCGCGACGGCAGTTTTTTCAATGTCGTGGTACATCTTCCCGCCTGATGGCAGCCAAGAAGGCAGCGCCGGAGGTGCACAAGTTCGGAGGAGCGTCGCTGGGTGATGCCGAGGCGTTCCGGCACGCCGTGGGCATCATGCGGCAGCGAACCGCGCCGCGCGCTGTCGTTGTATCGGCCCTGGCGGGCGTCACCGACGCGCTTTTGGGGTTGGCCGGCCGGGCCACCAACGGCGGCGACGACAACCTGGATCGCGACGTCCAGACGCTGCGTTCCCGCTATCGCGGCATTCTGGAGGCGATCTGCCCGCCCGGCGAGGCGCGCGAGCAGGTGACCCGCGAGATCGACCGGTCGACCGACGAGCTGGGCGGCCTGCTGCGCAGTCTGTCCTTCTTGCGCGAGCTGACGGCGCGGACCAGCGATCTGCTGGTCTCGCGCGGCGAGCGCCTGTCGGCCCAGCTGTTCGTGGCGGCCCTGGTCGGATCGGGCGTCAAGGCTCGCTATGTGGACGCGCTGGAGGTGGTGTTCACCGACGGACCGTTCGGCGGCGCCTCGCCCAACCTGGCCTTGACCGACGCGGCGGCGCGCAAGGTGCTGCGCCCGCTGATCGACGCCGGGATCGTGCCGGTGGTCCCCGGGTTCCTGGGCGCCGCCCCGCGCAGCGACGACGACGCCGATCGCAACAAACCGGCCGGTGTGGCCACGCTGGGACGGGGTGGCTCCGATCTGACGGCGACGCTGATCGGGCGGGCGCTGGGCGCCGCCGAGATCTCGCTGTGGAAGGACGTGCCGGGGCTGCTCACCGCCGACCCGCGCGTGGTCAAGAACGCGCGCGTGATCCCCCAGCTGAACGTGCGCGAGGCGGCCGAGCTGGCCTATTTCGGCGCCAAGGTCTTGCACCCGCGGGCGCTGATTCCCATCGTGGGTCGGCCGATTCCCGTTTACGTGCGCCCATTCGCCGATCCGCGCGCCGAGGGGACGGAGATCTCGGCGCGGCGCACGCTGGACAAATACCCGGTCAAGGCGCTGTCGGCGGCCCCCGGTCAGGCGCTGCTGACCGTCACCGGCAGCGGCATGCTGGGCGTACCGGGGATCGCCGCGCGCACCTTCGAGGCGCTGTTTCGCCTGGGGACGTCGGTGTCGCTGATCTCGCAGTCGTCGTCGGAGCAATCGATCTGTCTGGGCGTGCCCGAGCCGGCGGCCCGGCGCGCGCGCGAGCGGCTGATGGAGGTCTTTCGCGACGAGATCGCGCGCAAGGAGATCGACGGCGTCGAGATGCAGATCGGCCTGGCCACGCTGGCCGTCGTGGGCATCGGCATGGCCGGGCATCCGGGGATCGCGGCACGCGTGTTTGGCGCGCTGTCGTCGGCCGAGATCAACATCGTGGCCATCGCTCAAGGCTCGTCAGAGCTGAACATCTCGTTCGTGGTGGCGGCCAAGGACGCGGCGGCCGCCCAGCGGGCCATCCACGACACCTTTCAACTGTCGAAGATCGGCGGCGGTGGCGCCACGCGCGCCAGCCAGACCGACGTGGTGCTGCTGGGCTTTGGGCAGATCGGGCGCACCCTGGCCACCATGATCGCCAAGACCGGCGCCGACAAGGTGCGGGTGGTGGCGGCCCTGGATCGCACCGGGTTCGTGTTCGATCCAAAGGGAATGTCCACGCGCACGGTGGCGGCGCTGGCCGCCTGGAAAAAAGACGGGCGCAACTTTGCCGAGGCCAGCGGCGGTCAAGCGTCCGCGCCGGACAAGGCGGTGGCCTTTCTGTCGCGGCACGCCCTGGCCGATCCCATCCTGGTCGATGTGACCGCCGACGAGACCGGGCCGCTGGTCACGCAGGCACTGGTCGCCGGCATGGACGTGGTCATGGCCAACAAGCGCCCCCTGTCCGGACCGCGCCAGGAGCGTGATCAGCTGGAAGCACTGGCCAGGCAGCACGGGCGGCGCATCTTGTTCGAAGCCACCGTCGGCGCCGGGCTGCCCATCCTGGATACCTACCGCAAGCTGGACGAGTCGGGCGACCGGGTCCTCAAGATCGAAGGGTGTCTGTCCGGCACGCTGGGTTTTCTGCTGACCGAGATCGGGCGCGGGCGGCCGTTTTCGCAGGCCTTGCGAAAGGCGATGGAGAAGGGATTCACCGAGCCCGACCCGCGCGACGACCTGTCGGGCGCCGACGTGGGGCGCAAGGCGCTGATCCTGGGGCGGCTGCTCGGTTTCCCGGGCGAGCCCGACGACGTGGTCGTCGAATCACTGGTGCCCGAGAAGTTCCGCAAGCTGTCGCGCGAAGATTTTCTGGGCAGCCTGGAAAAAATGGACGGCGACTGGGAACGGCGCGCCACCGACGCCAAGGCCAAGGGCGCCCAGCTGCGCTATGTCGCCTCGGTGACCAAGAACAAGATCGCCGTGGGACTGTCTGCCGTCGACGGGACCAGTCCATTTTTCGCCTTGAAAGGCACCGCCAACCAGGTCGCCTTCACCACCGCCCGCTATCGAGACAACCCGCTGGTGATCACCGGCCCGGGCGCCGGCCCGGCGGTCACCGCGGCGGGCGTCCTCAACGACATCCTGGGCCTGCGCGGAGCGGCGCGAACCGCCCCGCATGACAGCGTCCCTGAAATGATCGCCAGCGCGGACCTCCCGACGAAAAGCATCAAGCTGCCCCCGCCCGCCCGGACGCGCGGCAAGGCCGCCTTGCGCCGCACGCGCCGACGCTGAGCCGACCGCAAGGGAATCTAGGGAATCAACATCAGGCAGCAACCGTTGGCGCAAACGGTTCCGGCCGGGCACGACACCGGATCGATGCCGCCCTGGCCGCAGGCCATGGCTCCCGCCGGACACATCGGCGGCGGAGGACCGGAGCCGCCGGCGCCGCCCGTCCCACCACCGCCGGGCCCGCCCGCGCAGAACAGCACGCAGGCCTCGCCCGAATCGCCGCCGCCTTTGTTCTGGTCGCCGTCATGGACCATCACCTGGATGCGATAGTTGTGGCCGCCCGACAGCGGCACGCTCCAGCGCGCCTCGGCGCCAAAGCCCTGGTCGGTCAGACCGGCCGGCGCCGGATCGCCGCCCGCCAGCTCCCATTTGTTCTTGGCCGGGTCCGGATCGGGGGTGATGGACACCTTGTTGGGCGTCACGGACTTGTCGACGGTGCGGACCGCCGCCTTCCAGCTGCCGAACACCGCGTTCGGACCACGGGGCCGGCCACCCATCTGCCAATCCCCCGTGCGATCGGCGGGATTCGCCGTGACGTCGGTGACGAACAAGGCCGGCCACATCGGCCGCAGCGACTGATCAAGCCCGCTGTTGTCGCCGGCCAGTTCGGTGGAGCCCGTTTGCGGGTCCGTCACGCTGCCCGGATCGGTTGCCAGCGGCGACACCGGAAAATCCATCATGGTGGCGGCGCCCGCGCCCGCCCCCGTCTTGACCACGACCTGACGGACACCCAGCGTCAGCGCGTGCTCATCATTATAGAAGAGGCGAACGATGCCCTCCGGCGCTGACCCCGAGGGCAGGATGGCGCGCAGCACCTCGCTCTCGTTGAAGACAATGCTGGTGAGCGGGTTGTTGTCGGTCTTGTACGGATAGCCGCAGTCGAGGATGAGCGCCGCCTGAACGCCCGGCGTGCACGCCGCCGTACTGCCGGCTGTACCACCGATTCCGCCGTAGCCTCCGTTGCCGCTGACCCCGCCGCCGCCACCGTTACGGCCGCCCGTGCTCGAGCTGCCGCCCGAACCGTTCGAGCCGCCGTTACCGCCGTTCGCGGACGCATCGTTGTTACCGGTGTTGCCGCCCACGCCACCGCCATCGCCAACGTGGATAGGCGCGCCACTGCACCCCCAGGCGCCTGCCGCCGCCATCGCCAGCAAGACCGTGACTTGTGCAACCGAAGATGGAGCTCTGCTCATCCCCGATCCATCGGCCCAAATCAGACGTCGCTTGAATCCGGCCCCCGAACCCACACATAACGCGTTCGTCCGCATCAGGACATTGTTGTCAGAGTGCGCGCCCGATGCAACCGCCCGTGGCCATGGTCGCCGCGCTGTTTCAGCACAATCCCGGCCGCGGCTCTGGAATATTTGTTGCTAACATTCGGCGACATGAAGCGACTCGCACTTGTCACTGTGGTCGGGTTGCTGGCGGTGACGCCCGCCGCTTGTGACGATTGTCATGGCAGTCTCAAGGACCTGGGTTCTTCGTGCCCCGCCACGTTCGATGGCACGTTCGACCAACTGTCCTGCCGTCCTTACAGCACACAGCGGACGTTCGCTTGCGATGACCTGATCGGGTTTTCCGAGGTCGGCTATGCCGGTGTCACCTGCGTCTACGACGCCTCCTCACACAGCTTGGTCGGCGCCGAACACTGGAGCGACATTCCGGACAACGGCTGTGTCATCCGCACCGCCGGAAAGGTCCCAACCCTTTCGTGCTACGAGCGCGCCACCTACCAGAACAGAACCTGCCCCGCTGCTAACACCAGCGCCGATTGATCTCACGCACCCGGTCCGCCCCCACTCCGCGCGGCAAAGCCGCGCTCCGTCTGGAGGCTTCCTTTCGCTCCAGCGCTGCTCCCCTCACCCCGCCCTCTCCCCGCTCCGCGGAGCGAGGGAGAAGGAAAGATGCGATGCAGATCTGGTTCCGAGCTGAGCCAGAGCGAGCGCAGCGAGCGCGTTTGTCGACGGGAGCGCGGGCTCTGCCCGCGCGGCTCACCTTGCGAGAAGCGCCGGGAGGGCCCGCGGGAGGGGGCAGCAGCCCCCTTCCGCGCAGCGAGCGTCAGCGAGCGGGTTTTAGAACCACACCAGCGCCGCGGCCGTTAGCGTGACCTGGACTTTCTTCGGGTCGCCGCTGGCGGGGTTGGCGGGCATGGTGCGGGGTTCGTATTCGTAGATGGAGCTGCCGGCGAAATCGCCGCGCCCTTCGAGACGGACCTCCGCATTGTTGCCCACGGGCATGCCGACGGTCGCGGTTACCTCGCCGACGGTGGTCTTGACGCCCGTGCCCAGACGGAAGCCGTCGTGGTCCTGGAAGATCTCGCCACGCAGGCTGAGGTTCAACATCTGGGTGACGGCCATGCGGGCGTAGGCGGCGGCGCCGTACCAGCTGGCGGTGTCCTCGTGGCCGTAATCCACGTTCAGGCTGAGAGAAAGTTTGCCCACGGTCTGCGAGACGACGGCGTCGACCAATATGCGCCAGGGGCTGCCCGCCCCCGGATCCTCGGGACCGGCCAGGAAATTAAGAATGAACGTGGTGCCAAATGGCGCGGCGTACGTGCCGGACACGCCCAGCGTCTTGCCGGCGTTGTTGTCGATGCCCAGATCCCAGCCGTTGGCAAGCATCACCTGCAAGGTGAACTGACTGGTGAGAGGCGCCGTCAATCGAATACCGGTGTGCGTGAACGGGATGGCAAAGCCGAACAAGAACGAGCGCGAGTAGTTCCAGTTGGCGTGTGCTTCGATGACCTCGGCGCCCGCCGCGGTCACGAACTTGCCGGCGTCGATGGTGATGGGCGTCGAGCCGGGCAGAGCGAAGCTGGCGTAGGCCTGCAGGATGTGCTTCCAGACTTCAGTACCAGGAGGGGCGGTACCGGGAGGCGTGCCGGTGGACGAGGTGAGATCCGCGACGGGGCCAAACCCGAGATCCAGACGCAGGCCGACCGGTTCCGGTTTGATGCCCACCGCGAGCTTGGCGAAGGCGAGGTTGAACGTGTCGACGGGCGCATCGAAAAC
>JAXDMH010000080.1:0-8262 GCA_034666225.1 Myxococcales bacterium | reverse complement strand
CTCCTGCGTCGAAGCGGAGTCCGTCGACGATCCGCCAGCCGAAGCCGCGGGCGGCGCGGGCTTGAACGGGCCGGGCGCTGCCTGCGACTGGGCGCGCGCCTCGGCGGCAACAGTGCCCAGCGCCAGGGTGACAAACAGACGAAGCATGGTCGATTTCATCTTTGATTTCATCGGGGGGACTCGCTGTTCGTCGGTCAACCCGACCTCGGCAGCATGAAAACACAGGTCCCCCCCCGACCGCTAGGAGTCCGCTTAGGAGTCCGCTAGGAGCGGCCCGGCTCAGTGAAACAACCGAAACTTCGGTGATACGCCCAGCAGCAACCCATAGCGATCGCTGCCGGCCCAGAAACCCCACATCGCGATCAACGACACATCAAGGTTGGGCGTCACCGCCCAGGCCGGACCCAGCGTGGCCAGCAGCTGGCGCGGATCGTCGCTGAGGAACCACACGCCCGATATCTCGCCCTTCAGCGAAAAGCGACCGGCACTGTCCAGGTCGCGATCCAGGTCCAGGCCCAGCTCGATGCCGGTGGGGCGGCCGCTGGTGGCGTCAGGCGCCGGATCGACGAAGGCGCCGGTGTTCAACACCAGGTGCGTGCGCGAGAAGGCGTGACCGACCAGCACCAGCGCTTCGGCGCCCAGACCGTGGCTGCCGCTTTGAATCGGCACCTTGGGCCCCATCTGCACGCCCAGCGCCCACGACGAATGGGCCTCGTCGTCGTTCCAGTCGAGAAATCCAACCTTGACCGACAACCACAAGCTGTCCGGCGCCGCGTGATCCAGCGAGAAAGGACCCGTCTGGGGCCCTTCGATGGCGTACGCCCCGTCGAGATCGATCTCCAGATTGGGCAGAATGCCAAAGTCGAACTCGAAGTCGGGGATCACCAGACGATAGGGCCCCTGACTGCGAATCACCCCGATCTGCAGGTCGACGTCCAGCGACCCGGTCGGTTCCAGTTCCAGATCGGTCGGTTCGAACAGCGGCCGCACCCCGCGACGAGCGAACGCCACCGGCGTCGCCACGAACACCGTCAGAGTCATCGCCAGCAGCCCCGCCCCAATGCAGCGAGGGCGGCGCCTCATCATTGTCGATCCCAAGAGCGGCACTCTACCGAATTTGGTGCGCCCACAGCATCGTCAGGACGACGCCTCTATTTCAAGTCAACCCATTACGCGCGGGGCGAAGGCTGCGACTGGATTGAATCGCCCCGGTCGCGCGTTTGCGCTCCTCTGACGAGGAGCGCTCTTTAACGGATCCCCAAAAGGGCGCTCCGTCAGGAGCGCAAACGCGCGAAAGCCGCCGTCCATTGTGTTACTGCCCTTCGCCCCGCGCGTAACGGGTTGACGTTGGATGATGCGAGGCAGCCAGACAGCGGAGGCAAAACGTGGCGCTGGAACGCGCGGTCCGGATGGGAATCCCGGTTCGGACGTGGTGGCGGCTGTGGCAAGCCATGCAGGCGGGGGGCAGCTCGTCGACCGAAACGACGTCGGCGCGCACCAGATCGCCCAGCGTGATCATGCCGACCAGACGCTGCGCCCGCCCGTCGACCACGGGCAACGACCCGACGTCGTGAAACTGCATCAGCACGGCGGCCTGTGCCAGCGTCTGGCGCGCACCGACGGTGATCACCGGCAAGGACATGTGACGGATGACCAGATCGTCGGGCTCCAGCGGCCACAGATCGCAGACGCACACCATGCCCAGGATCTCGCTGTCCGACCAGCAGACGGGCAGATGGGAGACGCCGCGCCGGTCGGCCAGGCTCAGGGCGCGACCGGCCGTGTACAGCGGATCGGCGGTGACCACCGGCTGGGTCATGACGCTGTCGACGCGCGCGCCGGCGCCCACCGCTCGACCGCGCACGCGACCAACGACAAGGCCTGCCACGAATTCCTCCGCGCGTCCCCGGGCGGCCGGCTCACCACCACCCGCCCAGGCGACGTCGCGGTCAATTTGGAACGCAGGCTTCATCTGAAGTGACCCCCTTCGTGACCCCTTCCCCCGACCCCTAGCAGGCCGCCGCTTGCTGCTGCTGCTGCTGGCTGAGCAACGTCTGCTTCAGCTTCTGCCGGGCCCGCATCAGACGCGTTCCCACTGTCGAGCGCGGAATGAGAAGCTTCTCGGCGATCTCGTCGTACGAGCATTTATCGATGAGGCGCAGCTGATAGACCTCCCGGAACGGGCTCTCCAGATCAGCAACGGCCGACGCCACCTGTTCTTCCGAGACCAGCGCCCAGGGCGGCACGGTGGTGGGCTCGGGGCTGGGGATCTCGTGCTCCTCGATGCTGGCCACCCCTGGCTCGCGCGCGCGGCGACGGCATTTGTCGATGAAGAGGTGGTGCATGATCGTCAGCAGCCACACCCGCAGATTGCTGTCGGGCTGCAGACGCGCGTAGGCGCGCAGCGCGTGTTCGAAGGTGTCCTGCACCAGGTCCCAGGCGTCCGCTGGGCTGCGGACCAGGCGGATGGCCCGGCCATAAAGGGCGGTTTCGAATTCGGCAATCATTGCATCAGCAGTCATGTCCTGCCTTACAGCAAGGCACGTGCCACGCACAGACGCCGCAAGTAACTGCCCGAAATCGCGGTGATTATCTATTTTTCGCGGTTCGAAAACCGGCTGTTAGCCGCCCCAAGATCCAAGTTGCGCATGGCACAACTTGTCCGCGTCGCACAAGTTGTGCAACGCGGACCTTGCGGCCGTTCTGCGCCCTCGACATACTGCGGCCAGAGCACGGAGGATCGGTTGAAAGCGCAAACCACCATCGTGGGCGATCAGGAGGGGCCGGGCGGCTCCGACGCGTTGGGCGCTTTCCTGCTGGTGGTGGGACGGGATTCGTACAGCACGTACAACCTGCCTCAGAACGGCACGCTGACCATCGGCCGCGGTGACACCAACGAGGTCCGCATCGACGACCCGCTGGCCTCGCGCACCCACGCCCGCCTTTACGTCGACCTGGGCGCCGGGATGTACCTGGAGGATCTGGGCAGCGTGAACGGGACACGCATCAAGGACCAGCCGCTCCAGCGCGGCGAGCGCGTGGCGGTCTCGGCGGGCGACACGATCATGATCGGCACGTCGGTGCTGATCATCCAGCACCGGTCGCGGGTGCGCGCCCCGCTGGTGCGACCGGAGACCCTGCGCGACGACGCGTTGCTGATCCCCAGCGGCGGCCCCGACGTGGCCATGCAGCGCATCTACCTGCTGGCTGAACGGGCGGCGGCCGGCCCCATCAACGTGCTCATCACCGGCGAGACCGGCGTGGGCAAAGAACTTCTGGCGGAGACCGTGCACCGCCTGTCACCGCGCAAGGACGGTCCTTACGTCTGCCTGAACTGCGCGGCGCTGGCGGAGAGCCTGCTGGAGAACGAGCTGTTCGGCCACGAGCGCGGCGCCTACACCGGCGCGTCGCAGGTCAAACCCGGGCTTGTGGAGACGGCTGCCGGCGGCACGTTGTTTCTCGACGAAGTGGGCGAATTGCCGCTGACGACGCAGGCCAAGCTGCTGCGGGTTCTGGAGACCCGCGAGGTCAGCCGCCTGGGCGGGCTGAAGCCACGGCACATCGACGTGCGTTTCATCGCCGCCACCAACCGCGACCTGGAGGCCGAGGTGGCGCGCGGCACCTTCCGGCGCGATCTCTACTTCCGTCTGAACGGCATCACGCTGACCATCCCCCCGCTGCGCGAGCGCGTGTCGGAAATTCCGCGGCTGGCCCAAACCTTCGCGCGCCAGATCTGTCAGGAGATGAGCCGGGTGGAACCGGCGATCTCGTCGGCGGCGCTGGCGCTTCTGGAAGGCTATTCCTGGCCGGGCAACATTCGCGAGCTGAAGAATTTCATGGAGCGCGCCGTCCTGCTGTGCACGGGACGCGTGATCTTGCCGGCGCACCTGCCCGCCGACAAGATGCGCGAGAGCACCTCAAGCGTCAGTGGCAACAACAGCGGCGGCGTGGTCGCTGCCGCCGTCCCGGGCAACATCAACGCCAGCGCTAACGCCGCCGGCGCTCTTCCGGAGACCACCGCCAACGCCGGCGAGACGTCGCGCGTCTTGTCCAGCACGCAAGAGGGCGAGCGCCAGCGCATCATCGACGCCCTGGGCGCCTGCGCCGGCAACCAGAGCCGGGCCGCCAAGCTGCTGGGGATCCCGCGGCGAACGTTCGTGGCCAAGCTGGACCTGTACCGCGTTCCCCGGCCGAAAAAAGATCTCGCTGACGAATGAGCGCTTCGTCGCAGGGATTTTGAAGCGTTGGTCGGCGAATCGCCGAGGGCCTTCGCCAGGGTGAAAAGAGCTTGCGCTTTCTTGTCCGGCAAAGAGCGGACCGCAGCAGAAGGCCGCATTTGTCTGACAACGTCATCAGCCGCCACATCAAGCGGCCTACAGCGAGGACCGCACGGCGCGGCCCACGATGCGCAATCGGCACGGACGATCGCCCCCGCGACGATCCCGGATCGCGAGCCTTTGAAGCAACCGTGAACCGACGCTGAACCCGGTCCGAAACCGACGCTTGTGCGCAGCCTCCGGCACGAGCGGATGGCGAGGTCGGCTCCCGCCCGGTCCATGGTTGCCGCTCGTTTCGGTCCTCGCCCGAGGCCCTTCCGCATCGTAGTCACGTCGGGCATTCGCTGGGCCTCGTGCTGCGGTCCGATCTCGCCAGGGGGGGCTCTTGGGATCCCGGCCCCCGATCGCAGGAGTGAGGGCGGTACCCGCGCCCCAGTTTACGCCGCGGTCAGAATTTCAGGCGCAGGGCCACGCCGAGATCGACGAAGGGCGTGGGAACGATGGTGACCCCGTTGGCCACGTACTGAAAGCGCAGCTCGCCCCCTTCCTGACCGAAGTGCAGCGCCGCGAAGGCCTGAAAGGTCAGGTGGGTGAGGAAAGTGACCGAGTAATCCAACCGCGACACATAAGAGCCATCGGATAGATTGCCCAGCGTCGACAAGGTGAACGTCGTGTAGTTCCACGAATAGGGCGCCGGCAAGGCCAGCGACACCGCCGCGTAGTGCCGCCCCAGGTAAAAGAAATTCGCCAGCGGCAGATCCAGATGCATCGCCGCTTGCTGGATCAAGATCGGGTAGATCCCGCTGCCGGTGTACCCCGGCTGGTTGTAAAAATATTCGGCGCCGATGGTGAAGAGATCGTTGTCGTTGTACTTCCGTGACCAGCTGGCCCCCGCGACCAGCTGGGTCTTCACCCCGGAAAGCCTGGCCGGCGTCGGGTTGTCCTCGGTGACCACGTAGAAGTCTTCGCCATACCGAATGGCGGCGTCGGCGTACACGTCAAAGTCGCCGACGCCCGTCGACAGATCGACGCCGAAGCGGGCTTTCTGGCCTTTCTTGGCAAAGACGTCGAGGCCTATCTCAGCGCCCAGAAGAATGAACTCGGCGCGGACCGCGCCTGCCACCTGCTCGAGGCGGCTGGAGGCGGTGTTGGGATCTTCGAACACGGCATAACCGTACAGATTGGCCGCCTGCTCTTCGAAGGGGACCTGCAGGCGCAGCATGGTCACGCCGCTCCGGATGTCGAAGATGTCCAGGGGGTTTCGTTTCGTGGGGTGCAGGTAATCGGTTGGCGTCCAGATGTGCCCGGTGCCCCACTTGACGTGCTGCTTGCCGGCGGTGACGAAGACGCGGCGTTCGATGTCGAAGGCAATCCACATCTGGTCCAGCAACGCCGCCGGCCCCCGCGTCGAATTGAACGAAGTAAAACCGGTGGTGGGCATGTCCACGCCCGTCGTGGACGGCGCCACCGCCGAAGAGCCGGGGGCGGCCGTCGGGTCATAGCTGACCCGCCCCAGCAGATAGGCGCGCACCCGATCGTTGGGCCGCGCGTCGAAGAAGACGTCGATCAGGCTGGGCGCCGCCAGCGTCCAGGTATCGGGGTCGCCGTGCCAGGGCAGGCTGGTCTGCGCGCGCAAATAAAGCTGGCCGCCGATGGTCAGCGGGTTGTCGGGGGCGGCATCCGCGCCCAGCTTCGTCGCCGCGTTGGGATCGCCCAGCACGAACCGATCCCGATCGCTGCCACCGCCGGCCGCGGGCGTGGCCGCTGCCGCCGCCGGCTGATTGGTGGCCGCCGGAGGCGCCGCGGCCGGCGTCCCTTCGGCGGGCGGCGCAGCCGGCGTCGACGGCGCCGCCGGCCCGCCGAACATCGACTGCTCGTCGGGCCGCGCCTGCGCCTGCGCGCGGCCCGCCAGCGGACCAGATGCCAGCGCCGCCAGCGCCACTGCCAGAACAACCTTTTGCGGATCGAAGGCGGGCTTTGCCCGCCGGAGACAAAGGATGCCGAGCGGGATCCGGGCTCGGCTCTTGTCGCGTCGGGGTGGGCTCGTGGGAGGGACCACCAGGCCCCTTCCACGGCGGGGCTTTGCCCGCCGGAGACAACGGATGCCGAGCAAGATCCGCGCTCGGCTCTTGTCGCGTCGGGGTGGGCTCGTGGGAGGGGCCACCAGGCACCTTCCACGGCGGCGAAGCCGCAGCCGCATCCGCCTCACCGGCTCTTGCTCTCCAGCCAGGCCTTCGTGAACAGATTCGCTTCCAGGGGCCGCAGATCAACCGAGCGGATCTGGATCAGCGTGGAGTTCGCCTTCTCCACCTCGTCGTAAAAGCGGATCTCCTCCGGATACCAGACGTCCGCCTTCTTCGACTCGCTGAAGACCTTCTTCCACTTCGGGTAATACGACGTGCGCAGCAGGCGCCCCGACAGGGCGTACTCCTGCCGCTTGAGGACGTTCTTGGTCTCCTTGTCGATCCAGATGCGGACCTCCGGGAAGGCCAGGTCCAACCCCGGCTTGCCCTTCAAGAGCAGCTTGTGGGCGGCATAGACGCCCAGCTTCTCTTCGCCCTCGTCGGTCGGCTCGTATTCCTCGGCCAGGCGCGATTCGTCGAAGTCAGAGCGGCGCGAGTTGGTGCCGCCGATCCGTTCGCGCTCGGTGCGGCGCTCCCACTTGCCGACGCTGGGGTCATAGAACCACAGGTTTTTGTCGATGCGCAGGTACCCTTGTCCGGCCGACGCCTTGGGCTTGGTGAACAGGATCATGAACCGCTGATCCGAAGAGCGACGGAAGTAGACCGTCTCATAGACGACGTCGACCTTGTCTTTCTCTTTCTGTTCAAGATAGGCGTTGGCCCGCCAGTCGCCGTTGTTGCGCTGTCGATCGTCGACGGTCTTCAGCAATTCGACCATCTGTTCGTGCGACAGCGCCGCGCGCGCCAGCCGCACCGGCAGCAGCGCGCCCAGGCCGGCCGACGCCACCGCCAGCGTGAACGTTCTTCGTCTCATCGTCATCCGGTCGCCCATCTTTTCTTTGCCTTCCTGTTATCCAAAGTGCGACATGGCCACCACCGGCCGCAGGCGAGCCGCCCGCATCGATGGATACAGCGCCGCGGCGCCGGTGATGAGCGTGATGCCGGCGATCACCTTGCCCAGCAGCGAGCCGTGCACCGACAGGTGCAGGTGATCCGACATCAAGAAAAGCTGCACCCCCAGCGGCACGTGCACGCGCAGTCCGTTGAGGCCGGCGGCGATGGCCGTCCCCACCAGGCTGCCGGCGATGGTCCCGATCAGGCCCAGCATCAGTGATTCCAGCAGGAACATCCACAGCACCGACCCCCGTTGCATGCCGATGGCCCGCAGCGTGCCGATCTCGCGCGTGCGTTCGCGGATGGCGATCCACATGGTGTTCATGATCCCGATGATGACGATGCCCAGCAGGATGGTGATGAGCACGAAGGTCAGCCCCTGCAGCGCCTTCAGCGTCCACATGATGAACGAGATCTCGTCTTCCCACGTCGTGACGTCCAGCTTCTGCCCGGTCCAGTCCTCGCGCTGCACCGACTGGAACTTCATCCAGAAGGCGCGCGGGTCGGGGCTCATCATGCGAAAGCCGGCTTCTTCCAGGGTGCGCCGCAGGCGCGCCCCGATGTCGGCGGCCCGCTCGACCTCGGACGGCTTGAGGATGATCTGGATGACCCCGGTGGCGTCGGGCTTCAGTTGATAAAGCGCGCGCAGCGTCTGGATGGGGACGAACGCGCTCCAGGTGCTGAGCAGGCCCAGACTCTTGGCGATGGCCGCCACCCGCACGTCGATGGTGTTGTTGGTTCCGCGGCTGGTGGGGGCCGACAGCGTGATGGCGTCGCCCACCTTGACGTTCATTTTTTCGGCCTGATTTTCGAAGATCAGCATGGTGCCGGGCTGGGCCAGATCCTCCAGCTTGCCGCTCATGATCTGTAAAACCTGGGAAAACTTCGGTTCGTTGCTGATGTCGATG
>JAXDMH010000079.1:0-19668 GCA_034666225.1 Myxococcales bacterium | reverse complement strand
CCGGACCGTAAAGGAGGGCGCGGAACGTCGCGACGGTCGATTCCGATAGCCCGCTGGACCCGAGAGAGTCGACAAGAGTCGGAGAGATCGGGATCGGATCCCGCTGGTGCGGGTTCGCGTCTGACTGGGCCAGGACGCCGTAGATTGTTTGCCGCGCGTGGGACGGCATCGCCACGACGAATTCCAGCGGCGGGCTGAGGAACGTCCCCTTCGCGACGCTCTCCCAGACGCCGTGCTTTACAACCTGGTCAACCTCTTCGGGGGCGATCTCGGCTTCCTTCAACAGTTGCGCCACCTGGGCTTGAGACCGGCCCTGGAAAAACCAGCGCGGTTTTCCCGGCTGCAGCTTCGGGATCAACTGGGCGGGTGGCTCGATCGCAACGCGGGTGTACTCCAGCCTTCCCCAGGGGCCGGCGGCGCCCAGCAAGGTTGACGTGTTCGGGACACTGGCTGCGGTGGCTGCGTTCCAGCTGTGGATCGTTGACGATCGTCCGATCACCAGGCCGACCCCCACGCAAAAGGCGGCTCCTGCTGCCAGCGCACAGATGACCCGCGCCCGGCCACGCCGTTTCAGACGAACAGGGGCCCTGGGCGTCATCGTGCGAGCCGGCACGGCTGCCGCATCCAGCGGAGACTTTGCATCGTCGAGTCGAGAGGGCTCACGCTGGTTAGTGCCCACGCAGGGGCACGCCTTCACGCCTTCACGACTTCAATTAATAGATGGGCGTCGGAAAACCGCGGCCGGGACGCGCAAACAGATAACCCTGGTAGAGGTCCCCGCCCAGGCTGTTCAGGCAGTCCCTCTCTTCGGCCAGCTCGACCCCCTCCGCGACGATCTCGGTGTGGATGTCCCGGCAGAGAGTCGTGAAGGCTCCGAAGATCTTCTGCTTGGTTGGCGACTTGTGGATCCCGCGCACCAGGGACATGTCGACCTTGACGATCTCCGGTTCCAGCAACGCAAAGCTGGACAGCCCCGCGTACCCGGCGCCCAGATCGTCCAGCGCGATCCGGTACCCGAGCTGGCGCAGGCGGGTCACGCTGGCCTCCAGCCCAGGCATCTTATCCAGCGCCGCGCGCTCCGTTACTTCTAGCACCACCCGCGGTGCAAACGGGGTGAGCGCGCCGTTGCTGGCGCAGAGTTCTTCGTCCACGAGGTCGGACGGATGAAGGTTCACGAAAACGTTCACGCCCGGTGGCAAGTCCGCCAGCTGGTCGGCGATTTTTCTGCGAACCCGCCGTCCCAGTTCGTCGGTGGAATTGAGCCGCTCGGCGGTGCCCACGAAATCGAGAGGGTTGCGCAGGGTCGGCTCGTCGGTTCGCAGCAGGGCCTCGTAGGCGAAGACCTCTCGCCGGCTCCACGACAGGACGGGTTGCATCGCCATCCACATCTTGTCCAGGCCGGACGTGAACCGGGACTTCAGGCTGGCCTGATCGATGGTCGGCCTGCCTGCGATTGCGTCCGCCGCTTGCCTGCTGACCAAGGCCAGCCTGTACATCTGCGCGGCACGCTCGACCACACGGATCAGTTCCTGGCTGTCGACCGGTTTCATCAGGTACCTGAAGGCGCCGTACTCGAAGGCAGTGAGGATCGCCTCCAAAGCCGGGCTGCCGGTCATGAACACGACCGGTACGTCCAGGTTCAAACCGCGAATCGTCCGCAGCAGGGTCAGGCCGTCCATCTCGGCCATTGTCACGTCGCTGACGATGACCTCGAAGGCCGCCGACTTGACCAAGGCCAGCGCCTGCTGACCGTCCGGTGCGGTGGTGACCACGTGTCCAGCGTGTTCAAGAAGCCGGGCCAAGCTTTTGGCAATGGCCAGCTCGTCATCGACGAGGAGAACGCGGATGGCGGGCGTCGCGCCGGGCAATGACATGGGTTCGATGGCGGTCAATGTGCTGTCCTCCTGGGGGGGACCATCCGCGTGGCCTCGGCAGCGTCGGGAAGCCCCGGTTGCACTGCCACCACAACACCTTCGCCGATCTCCGCCAGCACACCGAAAGCACGGTGGTGCCAGTCGCGAACCGCCTTGAAGTGAAATGCGATCAGATAGCTTCGGTGGGCCATCGCCTGCACGGTGGTGATCCAGCTGACCATGGCCACCAAACAGGACGAGTTGATGAACTCCAGCCCGCTGATGTCGACGTTCACCGTCGCCACATTCATGCGTGAGGCTTCGATATGCACCTCGTTGAGAAAGGCATCCATGACGGTCTTGACGCCAAGATCAGCGGTTCCGCAGAACCGGACGACGATTTCGGAACCTTCCAGCAGAGCCTCGGCGGAGAAGGTCGGATGGTCGATGGGCTGGATGTGGAGAAGTGATGCCATAAAAAGCGACGGCCACGGCGGCCCGCGGTCTCAGGTACACACATCGGTACCTGGCCGCCGCTTCTGAAGCGGGCAGATCCTGGTTCCTGAGCAAGCAGATCGCTATCGACGGTCAGATTATGTCCCAGCAGTCGGCGGTGTTGCGTTACGCTACCCTGGCCAAGAAGTGTGATGGGTGTCGACGGGAGGTCCTTTTGTCCAGCGATGACAGCGCGCGCGTCGCCGGAATGAGGGCCGGCCCGACCGATCAAGAACAAAAAACGCCGTCGACGATGGCCTTGCTGTGCCGCCTGGGGGATGGACTGTGCGCGCTGCCCCTGGACTGCGTGGTCGAGACCATGCGGCCGCTGCCGATCGAACGGGTCGCCCACGCGCCGTCTTTCGTGCTGGGGTTGTCCGTGGTGCGCGGCCAGCCGATCCCGGTCATCGACGGAGCCCGGCTGTTCGGCGGCGGACAGACGACGGCGCCGCAACGGTTCGTCACGGTGAGGGTGGGCGATCGTCGCGCCGCCCTGGCGGTCGACGCAGTGCTGGGGTTGCGCGACCTGGCCCTTCTGTCCGTGGGCGCCCTGCCCCCCCTGCTGGATGGCGCGGACAGCGGCGCGGTGGCCGCCGTCGGTGCCCTGGATCGTCAGCTGTTGATGGTTCTGGGCGGGGTGCGGGCCATTCCGCCGTCGGCGTGGCAATCGATAGAGAGCCCGGACGCGCCGGCATGACGCCTCTGTCACCGACCATCGACGACGTGGGCCGCTTTCGCGCCTCCATCGCGCGACACCTGGGCCTTCACCACGACGAAGCCAGGCACGCCTTCCTGGCCGAGCTGCTGCAGCGGCGCGCCGACGCGAACGCGGTCAGCGCGGCGGTCTATCTGGAGCGCATCGGCGGCGCCAGCGGTTTTCGCGACGAGCTGCGCGCCCTGGCCAAGGAGCTGACCGTCTGCGAGACGTATTTTTTCCGCCACCAGGAGCAACTGCGCGCCTTCGAAGAGGTGGCCCTGCCCGATCGCCTGGCGACGCGCGCGGCGTCGCGCACGCTGCGCCTGCTGTCAGCGGGATGCGCATCGGGTGAAGAGGCCTACTCGCTGGCCATTATTCTGCGCGAACGACATCTGGGCCCGGACTGGAGCGTGTCGGTGCGGGCCGTCGACGTCAATGCGACGGCGCTGGAGCGGGCCGTTCGCGGGCGATACACCACCTGGTCGCTGCGCGAGACGCCACCTGACGTCCAGCGCCGCTGGTTCGTCGCCGACGGCCGCGAGTTCGTCATGGACCCGTCGCTGCGCGCGCTGGTGACGTTCGACGAGCGCAATCTGGCCGACGCGGTCTCTGACCTCTGGCCGGCGCAAACCTATGACGTGATCTTCTGCCGGAACGTCATCATGTACTTCACGCCTGACGAGGCGCAGGCCCTGGTGGCGCGCATGGCCGCGGCCCTGGCGCCCGGCGGCTATCTCTTTTTGGGCCACGCCGAGAACCTGCGCGGGCTGTCGAACGACTTTCATCTGTGTCACACCAACGGCACGTTTTACTACCAGCACAAGAGCGGCCTGGCGCGGGACCACGGCCAGGTCCCGGCGTCAGCGCCACCCGGACCGATCGAAATGACGCCACCGTCACCGCCGCCGCCCCGGATGGCGGCCGGCGATACCGCGTGGATCGACGTGGTTCGCGACGCCGCCGAACGGATCAAGGCGCTGGCGGACAGGCCGGCCGTCAGCGACGGCGCCGTCAGCGACGGTCCCCATGAAGGTCCCGATGACAGTCCCGATGACGACCGGCGCCCGGCCATCACGGCCGCCACGCCTGCCCGCCCGTCGCTGGGTATTGCGCTGGAGCTGCTGAAGCGCGAGCGTTTCAACGAAGCGCTGGCCTTGCTGGATGCCTCGGCCGGCGAATCGTCGGGCGACGCCGACGCGTTGTTGTTGCGGGCGGTGCTGTTGACCCACAGCGGGCAGATCGCCGCCGCCGAGAGCGTCTGCGCGCGGCTGCTGGCCCTGGATGAGCTTTCGGCCGGGGCCCACTATGTCCTGGCGCAATGTCGCGACGCCGCTGGCGATCGCAAGGGGGCACAGGAGAACGATCAGGCGGCGGCCTACCTGGACCCGACGTTCGCCATGCCGCGCCTGCACCTGGGCCTGCTGGCGCGGCGCCTGGGCGATCGCGCCACCGCCCAGCGCGAGCTGGCGCAGGCGGCGCGCCTGCTCGCACGCGAGGACGCGTCGCGCCTGTTGCTGTTCGGTGGCGGTTTCACGCGAGAGTCGTTGATGGCCCTGTGCCGCGCCGAATGGCTGACCGTCGGTGGCAAGGCATGAGCACCAGCGACTATCCTGGCGCGCTGGCAGGCACTGCCGAACGGCTGCGCGAGGCGTTTGATCGCTCTTTCGCCGAGGCACAGGGCGCGCGCGAGACTGCGTTCGACGACCTGCTGGCGATCACCGTGGGCGGCGACCCGCATGTCTTGCGACTGGCCGACATCCAGGGTCTGCACGCCAATCACGCGGTGGTCCCGGTGCCGTCGCCGGATCGACGATTCATCGGCATCGCTGGATTTCGCAACACGGTGGCGCCCATCTTTGATCTGCGCCTGGTGCTGGGATATCCGCCGGGAACGCCGCCGCGCTGGCTGGTGCTGGCGCGCGGCCCGGTGCTGGTGGGGCTGGCCTTCGACCGCTTTGACGGACACCTGCGCGTGCCACGCGCTCAGCTGGCGACGGGGGTGACCGGGGAAAAGGCCGAGCCCGGCATTCGCGGTGCCGTCACCGTCGATGGCGTGGTGCGACCGTTGATACAGATGTCCGCGGTGCTGGCGGCGATTGCCAAGGAGCGATGACGATGCTTGGAAAATGGACCTTCGGAAAGAAGATCGCGGCCGGGTTCTCCGTCGCGGGGCTGGCGTTGTTGATCGTGGCGGTGGCCGCCTATCAAAACATTCACCGTCTGATCGACAACGACATTCAGGTCAGCCACACCCAGAACGTGCGGCGCCAGCTGAGCGATCTGCTGTCGCTGCTGAAAGACGCCGAGACCGGACAGCGCGGATTCATCATCACCGGCGCCGACAGTTTCCTGCAGCCGTACCAGATCGCGGTCGGTCAAGTCGACAAGGCCATCGAGGACCTCCACCAGCTGACCGCCGACAATCCCCAGCAGCAGCGGCGCCTGGAAGCAGCGCGACCTTTCATCGACGCCAAGCTGGCCGAGTTGAAAGCGACCATCGACCTGCGGCGAACGGCGGGCGTCGACGCAGCCACCAAGGTCGTGATGGGCGGCGACGGCAAGAAGGCGATGGATCAAGTTCGCCGCGTCCTGGGCGAGATGGACGCCGAGGAGCGCGAGCTGCTGGACAAGCGGCGCGCCTCCGCCGAATCCAGCGCCGAGCTGACCAAGGCGGTGATCCTGTGGGGCAGCGGCGCCGGACTGCTGTTCGTGGGAATCATCGGCTGGCTCCTCACCAGCTCGCTGTCGGTGCAGATCGGCTCGGCGGTGCGGCACATGCAAAGCTCGTCGGCCGAGCTGCAGGCGGCTTCCAATCAGCAGGCCACCGGCAGCAAGCAACAGGCCACGGCGATGGCCGAGATCACCACCACCATCAGCGAGCTGCTGGCCACGTCCCGCCAGATCGCCGAGAGCGCGGGCCGGGTGGTGCAGATCGCCGAGCAGACGGCCAGCGCCGCGCGCACCGGCGACGCCACCGTCGAGCGCGGCCAGGATTCGATCACCGGGATTCGCCGCCAGGTCGATCTGATCGTCAATCACATGCTGGAGCTGGGGAAGAAATCGCAGCAGGTGGGGGCGGTGCTGGAGATCGTTTCAGAGCTGGCGGAACAGACCAACATTCTGGCCATCAACGCCACCATCGAGGCGGCCGGCGCGGGCGAGGCCGGCAAGCGATTCGCCGTCGTCGCCGACGAGATCCGCAAGCTGGCCGATCGGGTGGCGGGGTCGACCAAGGAGATCCGTGAGCTGGTGGACGACGTGCGCAGCGCCGTGAACACCACCGTGATGACCACCGAGACCGGATCAAAGGCCGTCGATGCCGGCGCCAAGCAGTTCGCCGACGTGGCCCTGGCCTTTCGGCAGATCGCCGAGCTGGTCGCCACCACCACCTCCGCCGCCAAGGAGATCGGGCTGTCCACCAAGCAGCAATCGACCGCGGTCGAGCAGGTGAACGTGGCCGCCACCAACGTCGCCCAGGCGGCCACGGAGAGTGAAACCAGCACCGGCCAGACGCTGCAGACGGCGTCGGAGCTGGCGGGGCTGTCGCGCGATCTGCTGCGCCTGGTGCAACCGCAGGCCAGCGCCTGATGGAACGCTAGTGATGGCGCCCGATCCGTACAAATATTTCCGCATCGAATCGCGCGAGCTGCTGGATCAGATGGGCCAGGGCGTTCTGGATCTCGAGAAAGGCGACGGCGGCGCCGAGATCGTGGCGCGCCTGTTGCGCCAGGCGCACACCCTCAAGGGCGCCGCGCGGGTGGTCAAGCAGCCGGAGATCGCCGATCTGGCCCACGCCGTGGAAGACGTGCTGTCGCCATTCCGCGACCAACCGGCCGTGCCGCCCGATCGCATCGAGGGTCTGCTGCAGCGGCTGGACGCCATCGCGGCGCGGGTGAAACTGCTGGGCCTGGCGCGCCCCCCCGAAGGTCAGGAGACCGGCCAGGTGACGGCCCCGACGGCGACCGCGCCAGCGACAGCAGCGATGGCCGCGGGCGCAGCGACCGACGCGCCGGCCAGCGGGCCGGTCGAGCAGGACGACGTCGAATCGCTGCTGGACGGCATCACCGAGACGTACGTGCAGGTCGCCGCGCTGAGAAAAACCGTGGGCACCGTCGAGCGCGTGCGCCAGCTGGCGGAGCTGGCGGTTGATCATCTGGGCGCTCCCCGGCAGCTGGGTACGCCCCGCGGGCAACGCGCGCCCGACGGTGTGACGCCCAAGCTGCGGGCCATGGTGGACGAGCTGCGAGGTCTGGTCGCCGGCGTCGAACGAAATCTGTCCATCGGCGTCGAACAGGTGAGCCGCGAGCTGCGGCAGGTGCGCGAGGGCGCGCAGCGGCTGCGCCTGCAAGCGTCGCGCTCGATGTTCGTGGTCCTGGAGCGCACGGCGCGCGACGTGGCCGCCGCCCAGGGCAAACGCGTGGTCTTCGAAGCCCGCGGCGGTGAGGTGCGGCTGTCGCCGCCGGTGCTGGGCGTGATTCAAAATGCCCTGGTCCAGGCGGTGCGCAACGCCGTCGCCCATGGCATCGAACGCGAGGCCGACCGCATCGCCGCCGGCAAGCCGGCCGTGGGTAGGGTCAGCCTGGATGTCGTCCGGCGCGGAAACCGCGTGGTCTTCCTGTGCCGCGACGACGGCGGCGGCGTCGATCTGGAGGCGGTTCGCAGCGCGCTGGCCCGCAAAGGTGTCACCACCGACGACGTGAACCAAGCGGACGCGGCCGGGCTGTTGCGCCTGATGCTGCGCGGAGGAATCAGCACTGCCGGCGCCGTCTCGGAGATCTCCGGGCGGGGCGTGGGCCTGGACGTGATCGGCGAGGCAGCGCGGCGATTGGGCGGGCAGATCGACATCCGCACTGTCGCCGGCCAGGGCACCACGCTGGAGCTGGTGGTCCCGGTGTCGCTGTCGTCGATGGAGGCGTTGATCGTCGAGGCGGGCGCGCACGTGGCGGCCATCCCTCTCGAGTCCGTGCGGCGCACGCTGCGGCTGACACCGGCCGACCTGGCCCATTCCGCCGAGGGCGCGTCGATCGTCTTCGAAGGTCAGGTCATCCCGTTTGCGCCGCTGCTCCGTTCGCTGCGTGGTCAGGGCGACGCCCAGGCGGCGGACGGCCGCGCCTGGACCGTGGTGATCGTCGAGGCCGGCCAGCAGCGGGCGGCGGTGGGCGTGGATCGCCTGCTGGGCGCCGAGGAGATCGTGGTGCGGCCGTTGCCCGCCTTTGCGCCGGCCGACCCGGTGGTGGTGGGCGCGTCGCTGGACGCGGCGGGGAACCCGCAGATCGTGCTGGATCCAGAGCGTCTGGTGGGGGACGCGCGCCTGGCGCGGGCGGTGGCGACGACGCCAACACTCCCGGCGCCCATCCTGGTCATCGACGATTCGATGACCACCCGCATGCTGGAACAAAGCATTCTGGAATCCGCCGGCTATGCCGTCGAAGTGGTCGCCTCGGCGGAGGAGGCGTACGAAAAAGCGCTGGCCCGGGCCTACTCGCTGTTTCTGGTCGATGTGGAGATGCCCGGCATGGACGGATTCACCTTTGTCCAGCGCACGCGCGCCGATCCGGCGCTGCGCCACGTCCCCGCCATCCTGGTCACGTCGCGCGACGCCCCCGAGGATCGCCAGCGCGGCCTGGACGTCGGCGCCAGCGCGTACGTGGTGAAGAGCGAGTTCGACCAGGCCGATCTGCTAAAGCGAATCCGCGGCCTGGTGGGGTGAGCGATGAACAAGCTGCGCGTGCTGGTGGTCGAGGACTCGCTGACGGTGCGGCGGCGCCTGTGCGAAGTGCTGACCGAAGATCCCGACATCGAAGTGGTGGGCGAAGCCGAGGACGGCAAGACCGCCATCGAGCTGTGCGACAAGCTGCGCCCGGACATCATGTGCCTGGATATGATCCTGCCGGTGATGAGCGGCCTGGCGACCACCGAATACGTGATGGCCCACTTTCCGACGCCCATCCTGGTGGTGTCGGCGTCGTTCAACCGCGGCGAAGTCTTCAAGACCTTCGACGCCCTGGCGGCGGGCGCGGTCGACGTGCTGGAGAAACCGCGCGGTGACGAGCGCGAAGGCGAATGGGAGCGGACCTTCATCGAGACGGTGAAGATGGTCTCCCGCATCAAGGTCATCACCCACCTGCGCGGGCGGATGAGCGGCTATGGACGCCCGGCCACCGCGACAGCCCTCCGGCGCGGGACACCGCTGGCGGTCGGCATCGGCAGCGGCAGCGCTGGCAAGGCTCCGCAGGTGGTGGCGCTGGGCGCGTCGACGGGAGGACCGGGCGCGCTGGTCGACGTGCTGCGCGGGATGCCGGACGTCTTTGGGCTGCCCGTGCTGATGGTCCTGCACATCGACGAACCATTCGGGGACAGCTTAGCCGAATGGCTGGGCAGCCAAACGGGGCGCACCGTGGTTTATCCCCGAAACGGCGAGCCGCTGGCGACCAACATCGGCCGCGTGGTGATGGCGCCGCCTGGCCTGCACCTGGTGGTCGAAGCGGGCCGCCTGCGTCTGAACACCACGCCCGAACGGAATTCGTGTCGTCCCTCGATCGACGTGCTGTTTGAATCGCTGGCCCAGGAGCTGGGCGACACCACCGCCGCCTGCCTGCTGACCGGCATGGGCCGCGACGGCGCCTCCGGCTTGCTGCAGATTCGCCAGGCCGGCGGGCGCACCATCGCCCAGGACGAGGCCACCTCCGTCGTCTACGGCATGCCCCGCGAGGCGGCGTTGCTGGGCGCTGCCGAACAGATTCTGCCGCTGGGCGAGATCGGGCGGGCGATGAACGAGCTGGTCAAGCATCCGGAGCATCAGGAGTGGCGGCGGCCAAATCGATGAACGGCGCGGTGTTGATCGTCGACGACAGCCTGACCGTCCGCATGGACCTGGCGGAGGCCTTCGTCCGCGCGGGTTTTCGCACCCTGCCCTGCGCGACGGTGGCCGAATCGCGCCTGGCCCTGGCGGGCGAGCTGGTGTCGGTGGCGGTGCTGGACGTGGTGTTGCCCGACGGTGACGGCATCGATCTGCTGCAGGAAATTCGCAGATCTCAGAAAACGGCAAAGATCCCCATCCTGATGTTGTCCTCCGAGGCCGAGGTGAAGCATCGCATCCGCGGCCTGCAGACCGGCGCCGACGACTATGTCGGCAAGCCTTACGACACAGGGTACGTGGTTGCCCGGGCCATCGAACTCTTGCGCAGCCATTTTGACGGCGCCGACGCCGACGCCGGCACCGACGCCGCCGCCACCCAGACCACCATCCTCATCATCGACGACAGCCTGACCTTTCGCGAAGAGCTGCGCCAGGCGCTGGAGCAGGCCGGCTATCGGGTGCTGGCGGCCAACAGCGGCGAAGAAGGCCTGCGGGTCGCGGCCGCCAGCCGTCCCGGCGCCATCGTCGTCGACGGCCAGATGCCCGGCATCGACGGCAGCACGGTGGTCAGACGCATCCGCCTGGACGCGGCCCTGCGCGGAACACCGTGCCTGTTGTTGACGGCGTCGGACGAGCGCGGCGCCGAGCTGGAGGCGCTGGACGCCGGTGCCGACGCCTTCGTGCGCAAGGAGGAGGATCTGGCGGTGATCCTGGCCCGCGTGGCGGCCATGCTCCGCAGCTCGCCCAACCAGCCGCACGACGCCGCCAGCCTGCTGGGACCCAAACGCATCCTGGCCGTCGACGACAGTCCGACCTACCTGCAAGAGCTGGCGAGCACCCTGCGTGTCGAAGGCTATGACGTCGTGCTGGCGCATTCGGGCGAGGAGGCGCTGGAGATGCTGGCCGCGCAGCCGGTCGACTGCATCTTGCTGGACCTGATGATGCCCGGATTGTCGGGGCAGGATACCTGCCGGCGAATCAAGGCGTTGCCGGCGACGCGGGAGATTCCCCTCATCATGATCACGGCGGTGGAGGCCCGCAGCGCGATGATCGACGGCCTGGGCGCCGGCGCCGACGACTACATCCCCAAGGCCAGCGAGTTCGACGTGCTGAAGGCGCGCCTGCGGGCCCAGCTGCGCCGCAAGCAATTCGAGGACGAGCACCGCAAGATTCGCGAGGACCTTCTGCGCAGCGAGGTCGAGGCGGCGGAGGCGCGCGCCGCCCGCCAGGTGGCCGAGACGCGCGCCGCGCTGACCGAGGAGCTGGAGCGCAAGAACGAGGAGCTGGAGGCATTCAGCTATTCGGTCTCCCACGATCTGCGGGCGCCTCTGCGAGCCATCGACGGCTTCGGTCAGGCCTTGCAAGAGGACAGCGCCGGTCAGCTGGACGAGATCGGCAAGGATCATCTGCGGCGGATTCGCCTCGCCACCAAGCGCATGGCCGAGCTGATCGACGATCTGCTGAAGCTGTCGCGCGCCGGCCGCGCCGATCTGCGGCCCGCGCCGATGAATCTGTCCGCGCTGGCCCTGCTGGTCGCTGAAGAGCTGCAGCGCAAGGAAGACGGCCGGCGCGTGGATCTGGTGGTGCAACCGCAGATGAACGTGGTGGCCGACAGCCAGCTATTACGTGCGGCGCTGGAGAACCTGCTGGGCAACGCCTGGAAGTTCACCTCCAAGACGGCGGCCCCGCGCGTCGAGATCGGCACCCGCGAGCAAGACGGCCAGACGGTCTTCTTCGTGCGCGACAATGGCGGCGGTTTCGACATGACCCAGGCCCGGCGGTTGTTCATGCCCTTCCAGCGTCTGCACAGCGAGGCCGAATTCCCCGGCACCGGGATCGGCCTGGCCACTGTCAGGCGCATCATCGATCGGCACGGCGGCACCATCTGGGCCGAGGGTCAGGTCGGCCAGGGCGCCACCATCTCCTTCACCTTGCCCACGCCCCACCCCGCGGTGGCATGACGGCGCTCACTCGCGCAAGAAATGGCACATATAGCCGCCGGGATTCTTCTCCAGATACTTCTGGTGGTGGTCCTCGGCGCGTGAACTGACCGGCCGCCCAATCGATTGACTTCGGACATTGTGTGCACCGATAGTTGGGCGGCTTTGTGGCGAATTCGTGCTCGGCGCGGGCTGGAGAAAGGTTGCCCATGAACCGTCATTGCTGTTGGGTCTTTGGATTTCTTTTTGTGGCGGCGTGTTCGTCCGGTGGTGGCGGTGGTGTTGGCTCCGGCACCGGCGGCAGCGGTTCGGGTGGTTCGCCCACCGGCTCCGGTGGTTCGCCCACCGGTTCAGGTGGCGCAGCGCCGTCCGACACTGGCGGCGATGCCATGGCGGAACCGGACGGGGCCAGCGTGGGAACTGGCGGTGCAGGGTCTGGCGGCAGCGACGCTGGGGCGGGAACCGGCGGCGCGGTGATGCCACCCCCTTCGCAGTCAGTCACCCAGCGCGGCGGCGACGTGGCCAGGACCGGTCATTTCATTCGCCCCATGCTCACAAAAGCCAGAGCGGCCACCATGACCACCGACGCAGGGTTCGTCACGTCCTATCGGGGAACGCTGACGGGCACGCCGCTGTACCTGGAGAACGGTCCCGGCGGCAAGGGAGCCTTCTTTGTCGCCACCCAGGCCAACATGGTCTATGCGTTCGACGAGACGACCGGCAAGGAGCTCTGGAACAAGAGCGCCGGGACGCCCACGGCGGGCGGCTGTGACAACATGCCCAAAGGGATCATGGGAACACCGGCGATTGATCCGGTCTCTCGCACCATCTTCGTGTCCGCGGCGACCGGCGGCGCCGTGTTTCAGTTCAAGATTCACGCCTACAACGTCGACGATGGCACCGAACGGGCAGGCTGGCCGGTCGATATCGGCCCAGCTATCGGGCTGACGGGACCCATTCTCTCTCGTCACAACCAGCGCGGCTCTTTGCTGCTGGTCAATGGGATCTTGTATGTCCCGCTGGGCGGCCAGTTCAGTGACTGCTCGAACGCCCGCGGTCGGGTGGTTGCCATCAACATTGCAGACCCCACCAAGATCGGGACCTGGGCCACCTCTGACGATGGCGGATCCATCTGGGCACCGGGGGGAATGGCCTCGGACGGAACCGGAATCTTCGCTGTCACCGGCAATCATTTTCCAAATCTGTCAGCGCCTGACACCCATGGGGACAGTGAAGAGGTCGTGCGCCTGACGGGCATGGCGCAGGTCATGAGAAACGACGCCAACGTCTTTTATCCCAAACGCTGGGAGGCGATGGACATCGCCGATCTCGATTTCGGCGCCAACAGTCCACTGGTGATGGATGTCCCGGGCGGGACGCCGGCGAGGCTCATCGCGGCTTCTCCCAAGGACGGGCATCTGTATTTTCTTGATCCAAACAACCTGGGGGGGATGGGTGGCGAAAAATTCGATCTGGTCATCGCCACCCAGGGAATGAGTTTGGTCGCGGCGGCGCCAGCGTCTTACGTGACCGACAAGGGCGCCTATATCGTCATGGCCACCCAGGGCGGGCACTGCCCGCCGGGTGGCCCCACCGGTAGCGTGGTGATAGGCGTATCGGTCCCCGTTGTGGCGGGGGCGATCGCGCCGACCGTCGCCTGGTGTGCCAGCGGCAGCGGTGGAACCTTCGCTGCAACCTCGCCGGTGGTCACCACCACCGACGGGAAGAAGGATGCGGTGGTCTGGTACATCAGCGGCGGTACGCTGAAAGGCGTCGATGGTGACACCGGCGCCCAGGTGTTCAGTGGAGGCGCCTGCCAGGTAGAGCGTTGGACGTCCCCCATCGTCGCGAAAGGCGCGCGCATCGTCGCCGGCGGCAACGGCAAGCTCTGCTCCTGGTCGGCGATGTAGAGAACGCGCGGATCTCTCGCGGAAAGTCCACCTTCCTGCGCCGTCAGCTGAACCTGGCCGTGGCGCTGCGCCGGCTGATGGACGCGGGGTCACTGCAGCGCTGGCAGCTGATCGACGGCGTGGTGCGCGCCTTCGTCGGCGAGCCCGATTCGATGAGCCCGCCCCAGATCGACCAGCTGATGGCCGACCTGCAGGTCGCCGACCTGCCCGCTCTGGCGGCGCTGTCGGATCAGACGATCGCCCAGCAGATGGTGGCCGGCGGCTATGGCAAGCAGGCGATCAACAGCCAGGTGATCATCAGCGGCGTCGACGGAACGCTGCCGCTGTCGGCCAGCTGGCTTTTTCTCGGCCAGCGTTACGTCGTCGACTCGCACGTCTTCTCGAATGTCACATTCGACCGCGTGGTCCCGGGCGCGAACCCGCCGCGCATGCTGCCGAACCCGCTGGAGGTGGCGTACGCGGCGCTGGCCAACGACCAGGCAGCGGCGCTGCTGGCGGACGATCTGACCAGGCACGCCTACGCCCCCAACCTGGAAGCGGTGCGGCTGCTGGTGGGCAAGTACGACGACACCTTCTGGCACGCCAACCTGTACAACGAATGGCTGGGCGCGCTGCGGGCGCTGTCCCCGTCGGCCGAGCTGGGCGACACCAAGAGCGGCCTGCCGGCGGTGGCCCGCACGGCGGCCTGGGGCCGCCGCGTGCTGAACACCCAGCTGGCGTCCTGGGCCGAGCTGCGCCGCGACACCATCCTTTATGCCAAGCAGTCGTACTCGTCGGGCGTGACCTGCGAATTCCCCGAGGCCTACGTCGATCCCTATCCCGGCTTCTTCGCCGCATTGGAGAGCTACGCCGCCAAGGGCGTCACGCTGGCCGATACGCTGTCCGCCGACGCGGCGACCGTGAAGGCGTACTTCCTTCACCTCGGCGACGTGTCCCGCATCCTGCGCGAGATGGCCGAGCACCAGCGCACCGGAACCCCGCACACGGCCGAGCACCTGGCCTTCATCAACCAGATCGTCAAGATCCAGAACGGCTGTGGCAGCCCCTTCGCACAGGGCTGGTACCCGGAGCTTTTCTACGGCGCCAACCCGACGGAGTTCGATCCCACCATCGCCGACGTACACACCGCGCCCCAGAACGAGCAGCTAGAGGACGTCGGCAACGTCCTGCACGTGGCCACCGGCTTTCCGCGCCTGATGGTGGTCACGGTCGACACCTGCTCGGGCCCGCGCGCCTACGCCGGCCTGGCCTCCGCGTACCACGAGAAGGTGACCGAGGGTTACCAGCGCCTCAATGATCAGGACTGGGCCACGGAGATCATGAAGACGCCGCCCGCCGACGTCGCCTGGGTTCAGGATCTGATCGGCCACTGAGGACTCTGCGGCCGGCACTCACTCGTGGAGCCCTGGTTTCAATCGAGCGAGGTGGGCGCCACCGAGCGCCGAAACGCGCCTTCGGGGACGCAGCAGTCGCCTGCACCGCGCGTCGCCGTGAGCCGCTGACACTTTCGTTTTCGCGCTTCCGCAGCAGCCGCGCGCGCCATTGACTTCGCTGACGCCGCCTCGCAAAGTTTCGTCCGTGAAGATGCCCGCCCGCAAATTGGCCAGCGTCGAGACACCATCGGACGAGTCAAGGCGGCTCTGGCAGTCGTTTCTGGGCGAGCGGCATTTGAAGGTCTCCAAGTCGCGAGACGCGGTGATAGCCGTGTTTCTGGAGACCAAGAGCCACGTCGACCTGCAGGCCCTTCACGCGATGGCGCGCAAGCGTCATCCCGGCGTCGGGTTCGCCACGGTCTACCGGACGATGAAGTTGCTCGAAGAAGCGGGCCTGGCCCATGCTCGTCACTTCGGCGACACGCGGGAGACGCTGTACGAGGTCGCCGTCGGGCGCGCCCATCACGATCACCTGATTTGCGAACGCTGTGGCCGCATCGTCGAGTTCGTCAGTCCCGAGGTGGAGCACCTGCAGGACAAGATCGCGGCGCGCTATGGATTCCGGCTGGCCGCGCACCGCCATGAACTGTACGGGCTGTGCCCTACCTGTCTGGCCGTCGCCAAGCCGGCCTGACGCCCGCCGCATCCTCCCAGGCGACGACATTGCGGCCATCGGCGGCCTGCCCGTGCTGCCCGCCGATTTTGAAGTTGACATTGACTTTCAATTCCATAAACTGCCGGTTGTGGCAAGGCTCCTGCCGTACTGCGCGCCGCGACTGGCGATCGCCTTCGTTCTGTCGTCTGGTTGCGGTTCCAGTCCGACGACCTCCTCGACGCCACCAGACGGGTCGGGCGCGACCTCTGTCTTCGGCGCGAACGATCCCTTCGACATCGCCGTCGCCGGGCTCACCGCGGATCAGCGCGACACGTTCGTCAATGGTGACTCGCTGTTTGATCTGGCGCTGCGCGAGTACGACGGTCTCGGTCCGCTTTACACCCGCAGCTCGTGCGGAAGCTGTCATGCCGAAGGCGTTCGCGGTCCGGGGTTGGTGCAGAAGATGGTGGTCGTCGACGCCGATGGCCTGACACCGGCCGTCGATCAATCGAAATTGCCGTTCGGACACACCGTCCACCCGTTGCTGACCGCCGGGGCGACCACCCCCGTCGTGCCGCCGGCCGGTGATCCCACCATCAAGGTGAGCATCCGGCTGGGCCCGCCCATCCTGGGCCGCGGCTATCTGGAAGCCGTCGCCGACAGCGAGATGGAAAGGGTCGCCGCCGAACAGGCGCAACGGACCGACGGCATTCACGGCCGCGTCAATCACGTCGTCTACTCGGCCCAGCCCAACCCGGACACCAGCTTTCACGGTCACCAACCCGGCGATCCGGTCATCGGACGATTTGGTTTGAAGGCCCGGATCTTTTCGGTCGACGAGTTCACCGCGGACGCACTTCAAGGCGACATGGGCATCACCAGCCCCCTGCGGCCCACCGAGATTCCCAATCCCAACGGTCTGACCGATGACCGAAAGCCCGGCGTGGACGTTGGCATCGACAGCGTCAACCAGCGCTCGCTTTACGTGCGGATGACGGCCATTCCCAGACGCGCCGCTGGCGATCCCCGCGGACCGCAGCTCTTTGAACAGGCGCTGTGCTCCGCGTGCCACGCTCCGACGATGAAGACCCGCGCCGATTACCCGATCGCCCCGCTGGCGGGCATCGACGCTCCCATCTACACCGACCTGCTGTTGCACGACCTTGGCGATCTGCGCGCTGATGGCATCGTCGAAGGAGAGGCCGGTGGTCGCGATTGGCGAACAGCGCCCCTGATTGGCCTCCGTTTCAACAAAGTGTTCATGCACGACGGCAGCGCCGCCACGATCGAGGAGGCGGTGCATGAACATGCCGGACCGGGTTCCGAGGCGAGTGGCAGCGTCAGCGCATTCGATGCCTTGCCCCCCGCCGACCAGGCTCTCCTTCTGCAGTTCGTCTCAACACTCTGACCACAGGAGTTCCTTCCGATGGCACAACGTGACCGCACTCTTACGTCCCGATGGGCAGCCACCTTCGGCATGTCTGCTCTCTTGCTGGCCGGTTGCGGCTCTTCCAGCAGCGGCGGCGCCGATGAGTCCTCGGTCGCAAAGGCGATGCAGGAATCGCTGAAAGCCGACCTGATGACGCTGCATACCGCGGCCGTCTCCCTGCAAGCCGCCGCGCCCACACCGTCTGGCCGGGGCTGGGATGCCACCATGGACGCGACCGCCATCGCCGCCATGAAGACGGCCTGGATTCAGGCCCGCACCACTTATGAACGGATCGAAGGGGCGATCGCTCCCATCTTTCCCGACGCCGACATCGCCATCGACGAGCGTTACGACGGATTTCTGGCCGGCATCGGTCCGCAGGGAGACGCCAACCTGTTCGATGGTCAGGGCGTCACCGGCATGCACGCCATCGAACGCGTTCTTTACGCGGACGTGATCCCGGCCCGCGTGGTCACGTTTGAGATGAGCTTGCCCGGGTACAAGGCGGCGGCCTTTCCCGCCACCGAAGCGGAAGCCGCCGAATTCAAGAGCGGCCTGGCCGCACAGCTGGTCACCGATACCCAAACCCTGCTGACCAACTGGGACGCCGCTGTGAAGCTGGACGTATCCGGTGCCTTCCAGGGCCTGATCGGCCTGATGAACGAGCAGCAGGAAAAAGTGAACAACGCCGCCTCTGGCGAAGAAGAGTCGCGCTATTCACAGCGCACGATGGCCGATCTGCACGCCAACCTGGCCGGGACCAAGGCGATCTATACGCTGTTCCGCGAATGGCTTCAGTCGAAGCCATCCGCCGGCAGCGTTCCCGCAGGCAAGGCCGTCGACGGCCAGATCATGGGCGGCTTTGGATCGCTGGAGGGCACGTACGCCACCATCACGGGCGACGCCATCCCCGCCCCGCCCGCCACCTGGAGCGCCGAGATGCCTTCCGCCGCCGATCTGCAGACGCCGTTCGGCCAGCTGTACCAGGCGATCCACCAGGCCGTTGATCCCAAGCAGATGGATTCCGTCGTTCAGAACATGAACGAAGGCGCCATGCTGCTGGGCATTCCGGGATTCGAAGGGTAGTGACAGGAGTGCGCCGACCGACGCTCATCGTCCCGCTGGCCGCGTTGCTGGCGGGACTGGCTGGTGCCTGCGGCGCCGGCGGTTCGGGTGACGGCGGCGGCGCCGGGATCTTCATCGCCTTTGGAAAGGACTTCGCCGAATTTCGACAGTGGCCTTCGCAGTCCATCGAAAGCCCCGACGCGCAGGCCATGATTCACGTCGCCGGGCCCGGGATGATCTTCATCAATCAAATCCCGACGGCGGACGGCACGTCGTTCCCGGTCGGGACGATGATCGTCAAGATGACCGATTCAGACGGCAAGATCTTTGCCAGGGCCAAGCGCGGCGGCGGCTATAACCGCACCGGCGCGCTGGACTGGGAATGGTTCGAACTGACCGACAGCGCCAATGGCGTCGCCGTCAAGTGGCATGGCGTCGGGCCGCCGGCCGGCGAGAAGTACGGCGGCGATCCCCACAGTGGCTGCAATCTTTGCCACGGGGCCGCCGCCGCAAACGACTTTGTCCTGACGTCCTGGCTACAACTTGGTCACCTGGACGCCGGAGGAATGCCGCCCGTCAATGAAGACGCAGCAGCGGACGCAGCAACGACAAATGGCAGTGACGCTGGACAGGCCGACACCAGTGACTAGAACCACCTGGACGGTGGCTGTTTTCGTCGGTCTGGCTTGCCAAGCGCTGGCGGCGCCCGCGGCCGCCAATCCGCGCCCGCTGCCGTTCACGTACCAGTCGGAATCCCTGCCAGAAGGAGCCGGCGAGGTGGAACAGTTCGTCGACTTCGTTCCCATCCGTGCCCTCTCCGCCGGGGGAAATCCCACCTGGTACAACGCCTCGCAGTTTCAGACCGAGATCGAATACGGACTGACCGACCGCCTGGAACTGGCGCTGTACTTCACGTTCGTCCCCAACGCCGGCGACCGAGTGGTCGCCGCGCCGGCCTTGACCGAGGGCAACGGTTCAAAGCAGCGGGTTCGCTATCGGCTGGCCGATCCAGCCGCATGGCCGGTCGACGTGGCTCTTTACGGCGAGGTATCCGAAAACGAGCGCGAGATCGAGCTGGAGGCGAAGATCATTCTGCAGCGGCGTTTCGGGCGGCTTCGTCTGATGACCAACCTGTGGGCGGAACGCGAATTCTATTTCGACGGCACCAAAGAATGGGTCCTGAACTCGACCGCTGGAACCACTTATGAATTCTCCCCGCGTTTCCACCTGGGCTTTGAAGGTTGGTTACGCGCCGAGTATCCGGATGGTCAGGTCGGAGGCCGCGCGTTCAACCTGGGGCCCCACGTCTTTGTGGGACCGGCCTTCCTGCTCAATTTCGGGCGGGTCTGGTGGGCCACCGGGGCTTACCTGCGCGTCTCCAATTTCAGTCGC
>JAXDMH010000078.1:0-9128 GCA_034666225.1 Myxococcales bacterium | reverse complement strand
CCGCGAGGTGAGCGAGTCCTTGCGGGCGGTCATCGTTGCCCCACCCTTGGTCGTCGCGATGTCATGGTCGGTATCCCAGCTCGGTCAGGATCTCCGGCGAGGTGGTCCAGTCGGGGGCCACCTTCACTTCCAGCTTGAGGTGGGCGGGGCGATCGAGGAGCTGGGTTATCTCGGCGCGGGCGGCGGTGCCGACGTCGCGAATCATGGTGCCCGCCTTGCCGACCACGATGGCCTTCTGGCTGTCGCGCTCGACCAGGATGGTGGCGGTGATGACCACGTCGCCGCGCGGGCGTTCTTCCCAGGCTTCGATCTTGATCGCCACGGCGTAAGGCAGCTCCTGACGCAGCTTCAAGAACAGCTGCTCGCGCACCAGCTCGGCGGCCAGAAATCTCTCGGTGCGGTCGGTGAGCATGTCGGGTCCATACAAAGGAGGCCCGGCCGGCATCAGCTTGCACAGCTCGGCCACCAGCGCGTCGACGTTGGTCCCCTTGAGGGCGCAGATGGGGACCAGGGCCGAAAAGGGAAACACCGTCTGCCAGGCGGTCAAAAGCGGCAGCAACGTCGATTTGTCCTTGGCCTTGTCGACCTTGTTGATGGCCAGCACGGCGCGTTTGTCGCCGCTGCGCAGCTCGCTGAGGATCTTGCGCTCGGCGTCGCCGGGGCCTTCTTCGAAGATGTCGACGACCAGCAGGACAGCGTCGACGTCGCGAATGGTGCCCAGCGCTTCGCCCACCATGAACCGGCTCAGCCCCTTCTTGCCGGGATGGACCCCGGGCGTGTCGACGAAGACGATCTGCCCGGCGGCGCCATTCCAGACGCCGACGATGCGGTTGCGCGTGGTCTGAGGCTTGGGGCTGACGATGGCCAGTTTTTCGCCGACGATGCGGTTGAGCAGCGTCGATTTTCCGACGTTGGGGCGGCCCATAATTGCAACGGTGCCGGCGACCGTGCCGGCCAGTGTGCTGGCATCGTCGCCGGGTTCGGCGGGTGGGTCTTGTGCTTCTGGGGGCATTGCGGGGCTTCTATATAGCCCAGATGTCATGCTATCCGGAGTCATGCATTTTTCCGGGCCGGTTCCGCACGCGGCGACGGCAGGTTTTGCGGTGATTGCCGCGGTCATCGCTGTCCCCGCCCGCCCGCTGGTCGCGGCGCCGCTGGCGGCCGTCGCCGTGGACGGCGGCGGGCTGGAGCTGCGGGCCGGGACGGCGCCGCCGCTGCGGGTGCGGCCCGAGACGCCGTCGCTGCGCCGGGGCACCGCCCTGGTGCGCGAGCAGTCGGTCGAGGGGCGCTCGCTGGCCGAGTTGCGTATCCCCGTGCGCGGCAGCGCCCGCGTCGAGACCTGGATCGCCGACCTGACCAGCAAGCCGCCGCGCGTGCTGTGGAACGGGTTCACCGGGCCGCGCGACAGCGACGAGGAGGTCGCCGTCCACGTCGAGCTGACGGCCGACGGAATCGTCGAATACCAGACCGCCGCCCAGGTCAGCCGTTGCGACGGCCAGCCGGCCCGTTTATTTCCACGCGTCTGGGATTTTGCCGCCGGGCGGTTTCGTCCGGTGCTGTCTCCCCTGCCCTCGCCGGCCCCGCAAAGCATCGTCGCCAGGCGGGACGATCCGCGCACGCCAGCGGGCCGCTCTGTCAGCGGCTTTCAGTGGGTGGCGGCGTCGACGACGGCGGCCGAGGGACGCGACGCCCGAGGATTGACCGCGCCGTCGGCGCTGAACGACGGCAATGCGGCCACGGCGTGGGCCGAGGGGCTGGGCGGCGACGGGCGCGGCGAATTTCTCACCGCGCGCGCGCCGGCTGGCGCGGCGGGGATCCAGGGGCTTCGCATCGTGCCGGGCGACGCGTCCAGCGCGGCTGCCTTCCGTGCCCGCAACCGCCTGCGCCGGTTTCAACTGATCATGGGCGCCCAGGCGGACCAGCGCTTCGACGTGGAGATCCCCGACGATCCGCAGTCGGCGCCGCGATCAGAGAGCGAGCCGTGGCGTCGTGCCTACTGGGTCGCTTTGCCAAAGCCGGTGGCCTCCTCGTGCGTGACCGTCGTGATCGGCGACGTCTACCACGGCAGCGAGGCGGCACCGCCCAAGACGTTCGGCACAACGGCCATCGCCGAGATCGAGATCTTCACCGATCTGGATCAGCCGGGAGGAACCACGCACCTGGTGGCCCAGATCGCCGCCGACGGCGACGCCGCCGATTGCGCCGCGCGCGTTCCCTTGCTGGTCAGTCTGGGTGAGCCGGCCATCGCTCCCGTGGTGCAGGCGCTGCCCTCGGCAAAGGGTCCGGCCCGGGGCTGTTTGATCGAGGCGCTGACGCGGTTGTCGCCGGCGCCCAAGTCGGAGCCGGTCATCGGCGCACTGCTGTCTGGGCTGTCCGGGGCGACGGAGCGGGAGGAGGGCTGGCTGCGCGCGGCGCTGTTGCGTGCCGAGCCACCGCCGGTTGCGGCCCTGGAGAAACGCCTGGCCACAGAGAGTGATCCCGTCGAGGATCGGGCGCGGGCGGCGCGCTTGCTGGGTGCGTTTGATTCGCCCGCCGCGACGGGTGCGTTGCTGGCGGCAGCTGGTCGCGGCCCCGATGACGTGCGGGCGGCCGTGGTTGCCGCGCTGGCCGCTTCACCGGCGCTGACGCCGGAGACCTTCTGGGCAGCGCTGGGCCTGGAGAAGCGCGACGGCGCGCCGGAAAAGCGCGACGGCGCGCCTAGCGTGACAATCGATCTGCTGCGGGTGCTGCCGTCGTTTCTCCGTCGCCATCCCGAGGCGGGCGCGCGGGCGCTGCCCCTGCTGCGCGGCGCGCTGGCAGCGGATCGTCCCTTCGAGGTGCGTGGGCGCGCCGTCATGGCCATCGGCAGCTTGCGCACGGACGACAGCGTGGCGGCGCTGGCCCTGGTGCGTGGAACGTCGGACGAGCCGGCGTTGCGACTGCTGGCCGCGCGCGAGCTGGCCGCTGACCCAAGTGCAGCCGCCACGACCGCCTTGCGCCAGGCGCTGTCCGACGGCGATCCACGCGTTCGCGAGACGGCGGCGCAGGGGCTGGGCGAGCGCAAGGATCGGGCTGCGGGCGAGTCGCTCATCGCCGGCGCCAAGCAGGAGCGCTGGCCCGAGGTGCGCCGCGCGGAGCTGGCCGCGCTGGGGCGGCTGTGTTTTCCGGCCGGGAACGACCTGATGATTCGCGCCGTGGCGCGCGACTTCTCCGAGGTTCGCCGGGCGTCGCTGGTGGGACTGGCCGCCTGTCGGGATGCACGCGCCCGGACAGTCTTGCTGCGCACGCTGGTCCGTCGCGACGAGGCGGCGGCGGTTCGCGCGCTGGCGGCGACGTTGCTGGCGGAGCTGGGCGACAAGACGGCGACACCGGCGCTGGCCACGGCGCTTCGCCAGCTGGTCTCCGAAGCGGAGGCGGATCTGGCGCTGGAGGTTGCGGCGGCGTCCACGCTGCGCGCGCTCGCTCGTCTTGGTGGCACCGACGCGGTCAGCGCGGCGGCCGGGTTGGCCAGCGATCCACGCCATCCCTACCAGTCGACGGCGGTCGAGGCGCTGGGAACCTTGTGCGACCCGAGGACCGGGGCTGCGACGTTGCGCAAACTGGCAACGGCGACGGCGACGGCGAAAGCGACCGGTCCGGAGGCGCGGCTGGCGGACGCCGCACAGGCCGCCGAGAAAGCCTGCGCCACAGGCGCGCCACGAACGCCTTGAGACCGGCGTCGCCCGCGGTGCTCACAGCTCGATGTGCGTTCCGATCTCCACCACGCGGTTGGGGGGGATGTTGAAGAAGTCGGTGGCCGAGCGGGCGTTGCGCGACAGCAGGCGGAAGAGGCGTTTGCGCCACTGCGCCATGCCGGCGCCGCCCGGCACCGGCAGCAAGGTCTCGCGTCCCAGGTAATAGCTGGTATCGGCTGGGTTGAGACGCAGGCCGGCCGGGCGACAGCGGCGCAGCGCCTCGAGGACGTTCGGGCTTTGCATGAACCCGTAATGCGCGGTGACAGCCCAGAAGCCGTGGCCGAAGGATTTGTAACGCACCGACTGCTTGGCTGACACCTCGGGGACGTCGTCGGTGACCACCGACAGGATCACCACCTGATCGTGCAACACCTTGTTGTGCTTGAAGTGGTGAAGAAGAACGTTGGGTGTCCCTCGCCGGGTTGACGTCAAGAAGACCGCGGTGCCCGCCACCCGATGCGGCTTGGACATCTCGATGTCGGCCATGAACGCTTCCCAGGGCAGCGCATCGGCGGCCACCCGCTCGGCCAGCAGGGCGCGGCCGCGCTTCCAGGTGATCATCACGGTGAAGACGCCGGCCGCCACCAGGATGGGGACCCAGCCGCCGTGGGCGATCTTGGCAAAGCTGGCGGCGAAGAACGCCAGGTCGAAGATCAGGAACATGACCAGCAGGCTGCCGGCCCGGGCGCGGCTCCAGTTCCAGCGGCGGCGGGCCACGTAAAAGAAGAGCACCGACGTGATCGACATGGTGCCGGTCACCGCGATGCCGTAAGCGGCGGCCAGGTTGCCTGACTGTTTGAATCCCAGCACCAGCGCCACGCACATCAACATGAGGGCGGTGTTGACCTCCGGGATGTAGATCTGTCCTTCCGTCTTGCCGGACGTGTGCACGATGGTCACGCGCGGCATGTAACCCAGCTGCACCGCCTGACGGGTGATGGAGAAGGCGCCCGAGATCAGCGCCTGCGACGCCACCACGGCGGCGATGGTGGCAAGCACCACCATCGGATAGAGCCAGACGCCCGAGAACAGACCATAGAAAGGATTGCCCGACAGATCTGGCCGTTCCAGCAGCAGCGCGCCCTGGCCAAAGTAGTTCAGCAAGAGGGCCGGAAACACCGCCGAGTACCAGGCGATGCGAATGGCCCGTGTTCCGAAGTGCCCCATGTCGGCGTACAGCGCCTCGCCGCCAGTCACGCAAAGAACGACCGAACCGAGAAGCAGAAAACCGTGCGTGCCGTGGGCCAGAAAGAACCCGACCGCAAAGCGCGGATCGATGGCGCGCAAGATCTCGGGATGGCGCAGCAGCGGCGGGACGCCGGCGATGGCGATGGCCACGAACCAGCACAGCGTCACCGGCCCGAAGATGGCGCCGATGCCGCCCGTGCCCCGGCGCTGCACGGAAAAAAGGCCGACCAGGATCAGACAGGTGATGGGGACGACGAAGGGCGAAAACGTGGTGGTCGCCACCTCCAGGCCTTCGATGGCCGACAAGACGGAGATGGCCGGCGTGATGATCCCGTCGCCGTAAAGCAAGGCCGCGCCGAACAACCCCAGCATGACCAGCACCATCGTCCGCTTGCGGCTGCCCTGGGCGTCCTTGGGCGCCACCAGCGACATCAGGGCCAACACGCCGCCCTCCCCGTTGTTGTCGGCGCGCATGACGAACGTCAGATACTTGACCGACACGACCAGGGTGATCGACCAGAAGACCAGCGACAGGATCCCCAGGATATTGGCCGGCGTGGGCGCCACGCCGTGAGGCAAGGCCACGCACTCTTTGATGGCGTAAAGGGGCGACGTGCCGATGTCGCCGTAGACCACGCCCAGCGCCCCCAGGGCCAGCTTGGCGAGATCGCCCTTGCCGGTCACCACCGGGTGTTGACCGCTCATCGTGGCGGGAACGACGGATCCGTCAGATTCAGTTATTTCGGACGCGGCGTTCATCGTGAAGGGATCGCACGGTACGGCTGCGACCTCTTCGGGGGTGATGATGCGCTCATTGATGTTTCGCGTGGGTTTCGGCTGGATGGCCGCACCGTAAAAAGTCCCGTACCGACCAACGTGAACCCGTTACGCGCGGTGCGCAGGTCAGCTACCGATTGGACGGCGGTTTTCGCGCGTTTGCGCTCCTGACGGAGCGCCCTTTTCGGGATCCGTCAAAGAGCGCTCCTCGTAAGAGGAGCGCAAACGCGCGACTGCAACGGTCAAATCGAGCTGCACCCTTCGTCCCGCGCGTAGCGGGTTCACCTGTCAAAAGCATGCCGACATCCACGCTTCTTAGCTGGCCGGCAGCGTCGCCAGGGCCTGCTTGAGGTCGGCGTTCTTCGGATCGATCTCCAGGCCGCGTTCGAACATGTTGCGCGCCTTGGAGATCTCCTTGGCCTGGGCGTGCAGGCGGCCCAGCACCAGGTAGACCTCGGCCTTCGAGACGCCGCTGCTGGCCTCGTCGAAGTTTTGCAGCAGCAGCGCCCGGTAGAACTTTCGCGCGCCTTCCAGATCATTGCGCTGCAGGGCGATGCGGCCCAGGGCCATCAACGTGGCCGGCTGGCCGGGGTCCAGCTTGTACGCGGCGCCGAAGCTCTCGGCGGCGGCAGCGACGTCGCCCTTGGCTTCGGCGATGGCGCCCAGACGCTGGTGGTAACGGGCCACGTCCTTGCCGCGCCGGGCTTTCGTCAACTGGTCGATCAGCTGACGCATCAGCGTGGCCGCCTCGTCGGCGCGGCCGGCGGCCACCAGGGCGTCGGCGAGATCTTCGCGCGGTCCGATCTCGTCGGGCGCCAGCGAGGTCAGCAGCTCCAGATACGTCACCGCCTGCGCCGGGTGGCGGATGGGGCCCTTGTACAGGGCGGCGATCTCGGCCAGAAGTTTCTTGCGCTCGCCGTCGTCCTCCGACACTTCCAGCTGCAGTTGCAGCAGCTGCACCAGGCGATCGGGCTCCTTGGTGTCGCGGGCCAGCTTTTCCAGGGCGGCCAGCGTCGGGCGGTGGGTCTGATCGTTGTCCAGCGCGCGCAGCAAAAGCGCCTCGACGTCGGCGGCGGGGGCCTCCTTGGCGCGCAGAATTTGAGCGTTGCGGTAATGAATCTCGGCGGCGTCACGTCCCGACGTGGCAGCGGCGGCGGCCCGTTCCAGGGCTTGCCCGGCCTCGTCCCAGCGCTCGGCGCCTTCGTGAAGGCGGGCCAGCGACAGCAGCGCCGGCACGTTGGTGGGCGCCACCTCCAACACCTTCTCCAGCGCCTCGGCCGCGCTGTCCGGTGAATCCAGGTGCTGTTCCCAGACGTCGGCGATGGCCACGCGCAGCGCCAGCGCCGCCGGGGCGCGTCCTGCCGCCGCCTCGACGTCGGCGTGTTTGGTCAGCACGTCGACCAGGTCGTACCAGCGCTCGGCCGTGCGCAGGATCCGCTCCAGCTCGCGGTGGGCCAGCGTGTTCGCGGGATCATCGCCCAGGATCTGGTGCAGGTATCCGACCGCCTGGTCGGTGTCCGACAGTTTTTCTTCGGCGTTGCGGGCCAGCTTTTGCAGGACCGCCAGCTGGTCGGCCCCGCGCGAGGCGCCCAGACGCCGCATCAGCACCTCCTGCAGCGCCGTCCAGTCTTCGCGCTTGGTCTCGATCTGCTCCAGCGCCGAAAGGACGTCGGCGTTCTCGGGGGCGCCTTCCATCGCCTCGCGATACGCCTCGGCCGCGCCGTCGAGATCGTTGAGCGGGCCCAGCTTGATCTGCCCGATGCGCGCATACAGCAAGGCGCGCTCGCCTGGATCTTCACTGAAGCGGGCCCGTTCGGTCAGCACGTCACACAAGGCCGGCAGATCCTGGGCACGCTCGTAAAGCCGGGCCAGCTCGCCCAGGACCTCGGCGTCGCCCTCCTCCGCGGTGCGCAGCGTCTGCAGGGCGCCGATGGCCGCCGCCGGCGTGCCGACCTTTTCGTGCAGGCGGGCCGCCTCCATCAACATGCGCCGCCGCGCCGACGGATCCAGCTCGATGCCGGCCCGTCGTTCCAGAACGCCGGCCAGGCGCACGCTGTCGCCGCTGGCGCGGTGGAAGGTCTCCAGCGCCGTCAGCGCGTCGACGTTTTCCGGATCGCTCTCCAGCACGCGCGTGTACAGGCGTTCCGCCGCGCCCCGATCGGCGGGGGTCATCTCGTACAGGCGGGCGGCGCGCAACGCCAGCTCGCGCGCCGCTTCCGGCTCGGCGTTGGGCAGAACCGCTTCGATCAGCTCGGCCGCATCGCTGGGGATCTTGCCGGTGGTGGCGATGCGTTCGATGTCGTCCAGGGCGGCGCCCGGGAACGGCTCTTCTTTCAGCGCCCGCCCCAGGGCTTCGATGGCCCGCTCCGGGCTGCCCAGCTGGGTGTCGTAGACCTCGGCGATGCGGCGCAGCCAGTGCGCGCGTTCGGTCCGGTCGTCGTGCAGCGACAGGCGGTAGTCGTACAGGGCCACCAGCTCTTCGTAGTCGCCGCGCGACTCGGCCATCGGCTCCAGAATTTCCAGCGCCCCCTCGCGCGTGTCGCTGCGCGAGAGCAACTCGGCCAGCGCGTCGCGCGCCCCGCGGTGCCCGGGATTGCGTTCCAGGGCGTCGCGGAAGGCGGCCAGCGCCCCTTCGGCGTCGTCGGTGGCGCGCAGGCGAATCTCGCCCAGCGAGGCCAGAAAATCGGCCTGCGCCATGGGATCGGGCGACAGCTCGGCTTCGCGGGCCAGCACCTCGGCCAGATCGTGGTGGGCGCCGGTCCGACGGAGAACGCGGTCCAGGCCGGCCAGGACATCTGCCTCGTCGCCGGGCAGACTGAGCGCCTTGCGCAGGAACTCGGCGGCGCGGCCGAGATCGTTGAGACGATTCTCGTAGAGATCCGCCAGGCGAATGGCCAGCGTCCGCTGCAGATCGGCGTCGAACGTGGCGTCCATGCGATCTTCGTAGACGCGGGCCAGCCCCACGTAATCCCCGCGGCTGGCGGACAGCCGCTCCAGCGCTTCGCGCGGTTCGTCGGCGGTGGCCTCTTCGGTCAGGGCGCGGGCCCAGGCGTCGAAGGCGCGCTTGGGATCCTTGCGCTCGTATTCGTCGATGCGGGCGATCTCGGCCAGCACGCGCAGGCGGCCGGTCACGTCGTCCTCGACGGCCAGGCGCAGTTCTAGCAGCTCGACCACGCCGTCCCAGTCGAGGGCCAGACGCAGGATCGGCTCCAGGGTGGCGATCGCCGACAACCGATAGTCGTCGCCGCGGGCGATGGTCCACAGCGCCTCGCGCGCCGGCGCATGCTCCGGCGAATCGGCCAGCATCTCCTTGTAACGAGCGATGGCCGCCTCGGTGTCGGACAGCTCGGTCTCGACCAGCTTGGCGGCGCGGAAGGCCAGCTCGTCGCGAACGGCGACGGTGGGCGCGGCGGCGCGGCGGAGATCCAGCACCTCCAGCAGGTCGTTGTG
>JAXDMH010000077.1:0-3929 GCA_034666225.1 Myxococcales bacterium | reverse complement strand
GTGACCTTTCCGGCCTTCGTGGTCGGCTTCTTCGGGTTCTACGGCGCCGTGTGCGCGCGCCACGGCGATTGGTTGGCGCGTTCGTTCGCGCCGATGTGCGTGCGCTGGCAAGGGTGGCGCGGCGGCGCGCTGACCCTGCCCCCCAGTTTTCTGCTGCGGGCCCTCAATCAGCTGATCGTGGTGGCCATTCCCGAAGAGCTGTTCTTTCGCGGTTACCTGCTGGGGCGGCTGGAAGAACGGTGGCCGTCGCGGCGGCGTCTCTTTGGCGCGCCGGTCGGCGCGGCGCTGCTGGTGTCCAGCCTGCTGTTCGCGGTCGGTCACCTGGTGGTGGTGCCCAACCCGCAGCGGCTGGCGGTGTTCTTCCCGGCGCTGATCTTCGGGTGGATGCGGGCCCGCACCGGATCGATCGCGGCGGGGGCGGCGTTTCACGCCCTGTGCAACCTGTTTTCGGACGTATTGCACACCAGCTTTTTCCGCTGACCGGGGCGTGGGCGCCGCCGTCGTCTGTCGTTACGACGGATCGACGACGCGGCCCAGGAACAGCAGGGCGCCCGTGGGGCGGTCGCGAATGAGAAACAGAAACGGGCGATCGACGGCCAGCAGCGGCACCGCCGACTTGGTGGCGAACACCACGCCGGTGGCGGCGGCCGCCTCGGTCCCTTTCTCGGTGACGGCGATGAAGGTCTTGTGGACCACGTCGCGGATGAACAGGTCGCGGGCGCCGTCGATGCCCGAGAAGTCGGCCGTGTCAGCGACGAAGGCGGCCGGCATTCCCAGCGCCGACAGCGTGTCGCGCAGGCTGACGGCCAGCGTGAATTGAAACCTGGGCAGCAAGAGACCGTCGGTGCTGGGGGCCAGCGATTTGATGATCGACGACAGACCGTCCAGGGTCAGCGCGGCTTCGAAGGCGGGAAAGGTCCCGGCGTCAGGGACGATCACCACCATCGATAGCTGATCGCCCGAATAGGGCAGCTCGACGGCGCGAAAGCCGGCGCCGGCGGCCATGGCAAAGCCCATCTTGCCCAGCATCATCGGCACGGACACGTCGCTGCCGTCGGCGCGGTGAAACGGATAGCTCATGGTCGGTTCGGTGAAGGGCGTCTTCCAGCCGGCGTTCAGGTAGATGGCGTTGGTCAGGACCAGGCGCACCATCGGCGTGATCAGGCCGGGGGGCAGCAGCTCGGCGATCTTTCCCGCCGTCTGGTCAGCCACCCATTGATTGATGGTCAGGCGGGCCGGCTCGGGCGCCCCGATGAAATCGACCTGCTGCACGCCCGCGCCGTAATTTTCGCCCAGCACGTCCAGGAAGGTCGGCTCCAGCGTTTGCTTGCCGTCGACCCACAGCGCGTTCGAGACCGCCAGCCGCAACGGCGCGCCGTCGGTGCCCTGGGGGGGCAGGCCATCCACCGCCTCGCCGCGGCTGCCCAGGGCCAGATCCAGCGCGTCGAAGGCGGCGTGCAAGCGCGGCCCGGGCAGCGCGAAGTGCAGCGTGTCGGCCATCTGCTGCGCCGTCTCGGTGCGGGCACCGGCGAAGGCCATCCCCAGCGCCACCGACAGACTGGCCGGCGCAAAGACCACGTTCCCGGGTTGAGCGCTCAGCGAGGCAAAGAGTTCCAGGGCGAAGGCGCTGTTTCCGTCGCGCAGCGAACCGGCGTCGGCGGTGGGCACCATCGGTTTGTCGACGCGCAGCTTGCTGGAACGGGCGGTCTTCACCGGCAGCGGCCCGCCCGGCGTGCCGTCGCAGGCGCCTGCGGCGACCGTCAGCGCCGCGGCCAGCAGCCTCACGGCGCAGCGGGCGGCGCGCGGCGTTGTCACGACGCCGCCGTCCTCTTGGTGAACTCCAGCGTGTCGCCCGCGCGGCCCACGACGACAGTATCCCCCGCGGTGATCTCACCGGCGAGGATTTTTTCCGCCAGCGGATCGCGCAGCCGCGTCTGCAGGGTGCGCTTCACGGGGCGGGCGCCGTACATCGGGTCATAGCTTTCCGAGGCGATGAGGGCGCGCGCCTCGGGCGTCAGTTCCAGGCCGATGCGCTGTTCGTCCAGCAGTCGGGCCAGACGCTTGACCTGCAATTCAACAATGGCGGCGATCTCGGACGTCCCCAGCGGATCAAAGATGACGGTCTCGTCGATGCGGTTCAGAAACTCGGGGCGAAAGTGCGCGCGCAGCGCCGACTGCACCTCGCGGCGCATGGCCTGACGGTCGGCGCCGGCGGCGATGATGGCCTGGGCGCCCAGGTTCGAGGTCATGATCAGCACGACGTTGGCAAAGCTGACCGTGCGCCCCTTGGCATCGGTGAGCCGACCGTCGTCCAGCAACGCCAGCAGGACGTTGAACACGTCGGGGTGGGCTTTCTCCACTTCGTCCAGCAGCACGACGGCATAGGGACGGCGGCGCACCGCCTCGGTCAACTGGCCGCCCTCGTCATAGCCGACGTAGCCGGGCGGCGCGCCGGTCAGCCGGGCCACCGCGTGCTTTTCCATGTACTCCGACATGTCCAGGCGGACCATGGCGGCCTCGTCGTCGAACAGAAATTCGGCCAGGGCCTTGGCCAGCTCGGTCTTGCCCACGCCGGTGGGGCCGAGAAAGATGAACGAACCGATGGGCCGCCCGGGATCCTGCAGGCCGGCCCGCCCGCGTTTGACCGCGCGCCCGACGCGGGCCAGGGCGTCGTCCTGACCGACCACGCGCGCGCGCAGCCGCTGCTCGATGCCCATCAGCTTTTGCCGCTCGCCCTCCAGCATGCGGGCCACGGGGATGCCGGTCCAGTCGGCCACCACGCGCGCTACGTGGGTGGCGTCGACGGCGTCCTCCAGCAGGGGATCGTCGCCTTGCACGCCGCGCAGGGCGAGCTCCGCGGCGCCCAGAGCGGTCTCCAGCGGCGGGATGCGGCCGTAACGGGCCTCGGCGGCGGCCGCCAGATCGCCGGCTCGCTCGGCGGTGTCCGCTTCGTCGCGGGCGGCGTCCAGGTTGTCGGCGGCGGCGTGCAGGGCGGCGATTCCCGCCAGCTCGGCCTGCCATTTGTCGCGCAAGGGGCCCAGGCGCGCGGTGAGGGCGTCGATGTCGCGGGCCAGCTCGGTGCGGCGGGCGGTGGCCTCGGCGTCGCGCTCGCGCTTCAGCGCCTCCAGCTCGACCCGCAGCGCGGTCACCCGGCGTTCGACCACGTCGACCTCGTCAGGGCGCGAATCCAGCTCCAGGTGCAGGCGGCTGGCCGCCTCGTCCAGCAGATCGATGGCCTTGTCAGGCAAGGCCCGCCCGGCGACATAACGCCGGGCCAGCGTCACCGCCGCCGTCACCGCCGGATCCAGGATGCGCACGCCGTGCCGGCTTTCATAGCGGCGCTTGATCCCGCGCAGCATGGCCAGGCAAACGGCGTCGGTCGGCTCCTCGACGATGATGGGCTGGAACCGCCGCTCGAAGGCGGGGTCCTTCTCGATGTGCTGGCGATATTCCTCCAGGGTGGTGGCGCCGATGCAGGACAGCTCGCCCCGGGCCAGCGCCGGCTTCAGCAGGCTGGCCGCGTCCAGCGAGCCTTCCCCCTTGCCGGCGCCCACCAGGGCGTGAATCTCGTCGATGAACAGCAAGACGCCGCCCGCCGCCTGATGGACCTCCTGCAGGATGCTGCGCACGCGATCCTCGAATTCGCCGCGCAGCTTGGCTCCGGCGATGAGCGCGCCCAGATCCAGGGCGAACAATTTCTTGTTGCGCAGGTTGGTCGGCACGTCGCCGGCGGCCATGCGCTGGGCCAGCCCTTCCACGATGGCCGTCTTGCCCACGCCGGGCTCGCCGACGACGATGGGGCTGTTCTTGCTGCGTCTGCCCAGGATCTGCATGACCCGGCGGATCTCGTCGTCGCGCCCGATCACCGGATCCAGCTTTCCCATGGCCGCCAGCAGCGTCAGATCGCGGGCGTACCGACTCAGCGTCGG
>JAXDMH010000076.1:0-5945 GCA_034666225.1 Myxococcales bacterium | reverse complement strand
GCGCTGTTTGCGCCATCCACTGATCGCCGCATTGGACGCTACTATTGTTCGTGCTGGCGCCGACGATGGACAGCCCGCCCGCTCCGAACACCGATCACCGACGGGCGCGGTGGCAGGCCGCATGCATCGGGCACGTCGGTCGCTTATCGGGTCCGGAAGAAGACCTGACGAAAGAACATGGCGCCGCTGACACTGGCCAGAAGCGCCGCCAGCCACAGAGGCGGCAGGCTCCCGCGGCGCAGACCGAAGAACACCGTGTAGTACGGAAGCACGGTGGCGACGATGGCCACAGCGAGCCCCCAGATGACGAAGCGGAGTCGCGTCTCCCGAAGGCGAGGAATCGAATGGAGGGGAAAGACGAAGAGAATGGCCAGCCCGAGAAGGCTCATGCGAAGCGCATTTCGATACAGCAACCACAGCAGATCGTTGGTGACCGCCACGCTCGACAGTCGGCCCGAGTGCACGAAGCTCTGAGCAGAGACTCCCAGGATTCTGAAAATTCGGTGGGTCGAAGCATCAACAGTGTAAGAAGACCTGGTGGCCACGGAGATCCTCACCAGCAGGGCTTGGGCCACCGGGGCGATGAGAACCAGCGCGATCCAGGGCAGCACTGTGGCGGCGAATCGTCGACGAGCGGTCAGTGGTCGGGTCACTAAGAAATCCGTCTTGATCGCGTCAGTGGTTCGGGTCAGTCCCCCGGACGCCATCATGGCCACGACGATCCATTGCATCCAGGCGAAGGCGCCGAGATCCAACAACGAAAGGCCAGCGGTGATACCCGCCGAGATGACGACCACTGTCCACCCCCAGCGGAGGAATCCGGGAGCCAGCGCGGCGAGCGTGAAGAGACGATAGCTGCTACTCCGCCTTCGGTGCCCGCGATCGAGGCTCACATCACGGTCACGATAGATGCCACCCTTCGCGCTCCGGTTGCCGCGCAGTGGCGCGCCCGGCGGTGCGAGCAATCGCCCGAGCGAGGTACGACGGGAGACGAAGAGACCGACCAGCGCCGTTATCACCGCGACAATCGCGGCAGCGGGGAGCGAGCCGCTGGCGATGATCCCCACCAGCAAGGCCTGGGCCGACACCAGAAGAAGGACCAGAGTGCGATTCCAGCCCCCGCGTCCAGCCAGCCAATGCCCCACGGAGATACCCCACCAGGCGCACGCGGCCACAATCAACATCGCGAGCGGGGGAAGATGCCCGAAGGTGGTGAACAGGATCGCGCCGACGACCCCGAGGAATCGCATCGGCCAGTGGACCAGATGCGCAGGCCGCACCTTCTGAGGAAGAAGCTGGAAATATGCCAGCGGACGGGCCTGGGCGACCTCGATGTCCAGGGTCATCAGAGCGAGAGCAGGAAGGAAGCCCACCAGACCAAGAATCGCCAGGATGCTTCTCGGGAACTGCAGGCTGTGTTGGAGCGGATCGCTCAGGAAGAAATAGCAGGAAATCAAAACCAACGCCCGCCAGAAAATCCCAGCCCATCCGGGCGCGATGGCAAAGAGCCGCGCCGTCAACCATGCTCTTCCGAATTCACCCTTCGGCGCGTGGCGCGATGAAGATGACGCCAGGGTGGTCACGCGGCGAGGCCCTCCGGCGTGCGGTGATCGCCCACGAGATCGAGGAAGAATTCTTCCAGTCCGATGCGCTGGGCGTCGATGCCGCTGACCCCTGCGGTCCCAGCCAGTTGTTCGGCCAGGCCATCGTCAAAGTGACGGAACGTTGCCAAGACCTCGCGGCCCATTTGACGGACGGCCACCGAGCCAGGGATGATCAGGTTGGCGGGTGGCGACTGATCGAACACCAGTCGAACCCGCCGCACCTCATCTTTCAGATCGTCTAGGGCGCTATGCAAAAGCAGCTGGCCCTTGTGCAGGATGGCCACGCGATCGGCAACCCGCTCGACATCTGTCAGGACGTGGCTGGAGAAGATCACTGTTCGATCCCCCTCCCCGCGACCCACCAGACCAAGGATTATTTCCATGAACTCGCGGCGGGCCACCGGATCCAGATTCGCCGCCGGCTCATCCAGCACCAGCAGCGCGGGTTGGGGACAAACCGCCAGCACCAGACCGACCGCGCGTTGCTGCCCCAAGGACAGCTCCCGGAGACGCCGCCGGGGATCGATGTCGAAACGCCCCAGCACTTCGTCTTCCATCGGGCGATTCCAATCTGGATAAAGCGGAGCGCAAAGCTCGATCAGGGCAGCAACGGTGGCCGTTGGAAAGGGAACGCCCTGCTCCGGCAGAAAGGTGAGTCGCTGGCGCGTCGCGATGTCCAGCTTCAGCGGATGGTGGCCGAGCACGGTTACCTGGCCGGCGTCGGTGTCATCGAGACCCACCAGACAACGCAGGGCGGTCGATTTGCCGGCGCCGTTGCGTCCCAGCAAACCGACCACGCTGCCCGCCGGGATTGTCAGGGTCAGGTCTCGCAGGGCCGGATTTTTCCGGTAGGCCTTGCTCACGCCCGAAAACTGCACCGCTGCCAGCGTCGTCATCGCTTTCTCCTTTCTTTGGTTCCAAGTTCGCGCCAGGCGTCATCGATCGCATCGAAGGTCCGCGCCTGGGTGAGACCGGCTTGGGCCGCCTCCAGAACCAGCCGGCGCGCGGCCTGCTGGACACTGTCGGGCATCACGTTCGACGATTCCTTGGAGGTGGGAAACGGCAGCACGAACATGCCCAATCCGCGGCGCATCTCGATCACGCCGGCACGTTCGAGCTCGCCGTATGCCTTGCCGACCGTCAATGGATTGAGCTGCAGGGAGCCCGCCAGATCGCGTATCGATGGCAGCCGCTCGCCGGGTCGCAATCGTTGCGCCACCACCATCCGCCGGACCTGGTCCATGATCTGCCGGTAAACTGGCAGCCCCGATGAGGGATCAATGGGAAGGAACACGCAGACTAGTGATATAGATGTCTAGTTCACTGGTCAAGCGTGGATGCTGCGCGTGAATCCGACAGGTGGCAAGATACGATCAGACCGAAGCGCGCCATGATGGATCTTCAAGAAGCGAAGCGGATACTTGCCGCCCTCGAACGCGAGGGCGTCGAGTACGCCCTGATTGGCTCCATGGCGATGGCGGCCCAGGGGTTGGTGCGGGCGACGCGTGATCTCGATCTCTTCGTCTCGCCGTCGGAGCCCAACGTGGATCGGTTGCGAAAGGCGCTGAGGTCGCTGTACGACGACGACCCGAACGTGGAGCAGATCATGGCCGCCGACCTGGCGGGGGATTACCCAGCCATCGAGTACTCGCCGCCGCACGGTCGCTACTCGATGGACATCCTGTCGCGATTGGGCGAGGCGTTTCGTTACGAGTCGATCGAGGCCGAGGACGTCATCCTCGATGGAATCCGAGTGCGCGTCGCGACGCCCCGCATGCTCTATCGCATGAAGAAAGACACTGTTCGGCCGCAGGATCGCCTGGACGCCGAGACCATTCGCCTGCAGTTCGGTCTCACGGAGGAATGATGGGGGTTCGCAAATTTCGATCGGTAGCGGACATGCCCGGCCCACCCGTCCTCCCGCGACTTGACCCGGAGAACCTGCGCCTGGCCTTCGGTCTCTCGTCGGTCGCGACGGCCTTCCGCCCGATCCGCATCACCCCCGGCGTCCGTAAGTTTCGATCATGGGACGAGCTCCGCACGGCCCGGAGGCGATAAAGGACGGCGCCTGTGGGTCGTGAGAACATCGCCGCATGTGGACGCTGCTATTGTTCATGCTGGCACCGACGATGGACAGCCCGACCGCTCCGAACACCGATCACCCGACGGCCGCGGTGGCAGGCCGCATGCGCTCCGCCGCTGATCGTCTGCTGGCGGCGCTGCCCGAAAAGCTGCGCGCGCAGATTCAACGGTCGTTCGACGACGTCGATCGCCTGCACTGGCAGTACACGCCGGGCAACCGCAATGGCGTCGCGCTGAAGCAGCTGGACGCCGCTGGCCGAAAGGCGGTGCACGCGCTGCTGCAAGAGGCGCTGTCGGCGACCGGGTATCGCAAGGTGGTCAACATCGTCGAGCTGGAGCTGGTGTTGCGCGAGATCGAGACGTTCGGCCTGATGCGCGATCCGGAACGCTATCACCTGACGATCTATGGCAAGCCGGATCCGACGACGGCCTGGGGCTGGCGATTTGAAGGCCATCACCTGTCTTTGAACTTCACGCTGGCCGGCGACCACCTGGTCGTTGACACACCCAGTTTCCTGGGCGCCAACCCGGCGACTGTTCCCGCGGGGCTGAAGGCCGCCGCGAAAGCGGGCCTGCGCGTCCTGGCCGCCGAAGAGGATGAAGCGCGCGCCTTTCTGGCGTCGCTGTCCGACGACCAGCGACGGGACGTTGTCTTCAGCAAGTCGACGTATGGAGACATCGTCACCCGGAACGCCACCGCGGTGGATCCTCTGAAGCCGGTCGGCCTGTCAGCGGCCAAGATGGACGACCGTCAGCGGGCGCTTTTGCTGACCTTGATCGAGATCTATGCCCGCACCTTCGAACCGTCGCTGGCCGAGGCCCGCCTGGCCCGGGTGCGCGAGGGCGGCGTGGAAAAGATCAACTTCGGTTGGGCCGGCGCGACAACTGGCCGTGGTCCCTACTATTACCGCGTGCAGGGCCCTCTGTTCCTCATCGAATACGATTCGTCACAGGACGACGGCAATCACATTCATACCGTCTGGCGCGACTTCCAGGGCGACTTTGGCCGAGACCTTCTGCGCCAGCACTATCAGGGAGCAGCCGCCGGCCAGCCAGGCCATTCGCCGCTCCATCGTCACTGAAACTACTGCATCATCGGCGGTGGGCAGTCCACTGCTTTGACTGAGGTGATCCAGTCGGAGATCAGTTTGGTGCCGTCTGTATCGACGACCACGGTGCCGATCTGGGGCATGCGGATCATGTTCATGGTCGAGGTCGAGCTCATGCGCAGGTACATGACGGACTTGGCCGGCATCCCGGGAACCAGATCCAGCGCGCCGGGCACGCCGATCTCGCCCTTCATGGGCGGCGTGCTGCAGATGCCGCGCTTCTTCAGATCCGTGTCGTGGCGAAAGTCGATGTTATAGAAGACGCCGTCGGGGCGGTGGCAATAGCTGCAGTTGGCGTGCAGATAGGAAAGGGCGCGGTCGGCGACGCTGGTCCCCGCCGGCGGGCCGGTGATCTGGCCCGGGATCGCGTAGGGCGTGACCAGCGGCGTCTTCTTGGCGGGCGCGGTCTCGAACATGTTCATGGCCGCCATCGTGTCCAGCTGGTTCTTCTGCATACCCGTCGGTCCGACCATGCGGTTCATCTGGACCGTCTCGGTCCCGATGAATGATCCGACCGGTTCGTTGTGACAGATCATGCAGTCTTTGCGGCCGGGGTAATTCCAGGCCACCGTGCGCATGCCGGTGTTGAACATCACCGACAGGCGATCGGGCGCCACGATGGTGGCCTCAGTCTGCGCTTCATTCCACTGGTACGAATAGCCGACCCACTGTTTCTCGGCCATCCGCATGAAGAGGCGTGTTTCGACCAGCTTGCTGTCGAAGAGAAAATTCTTGACCACCACGGTGCCGATCGGCATGACCCAGCGTCCGTCGTCGGCGGGTGGCAGACAGTTTGGATAGTTGTTGGGATCCAGCGTGCAGCACTCGTCGCCCATCTTCAGGGTGGCCGCCGTCGTGTTGGAACAGTCTTTCACGTGGATCTTGCCGCCCGGCGGCAGCGCGATGCCGCGGGTCTTGCCCGCGCCGTCCGACCACAAAGGAGCGTTCACCTCGTAGGCGAAGAGCCGCGACGCCATCTTGGTGACGTTCTGCGGATCCATGCAGCCGGTCTGGCTGAGTTTTTCGTACGGGTGATCGATGTCCAGCGGTGGCTGGCAGGTGCCCGGGATCGGCATCATCGCCACGCCGTCGGGCGCGGTGTCGATCGGCTGCGCGCCGCCGCTGCCCCCCACGCTGCCGCCGCTGCCAC
>JAXDMH010000075.1:0-7247 GCA_034666225.1 Myxococcales bacterium | reverse complement strand
ACGACGGCGGCGTGGCGTTCGTGGCCAACCGCGACGGGGAGGTCGTCTTCTGGGAACAGTCGGTCAGCCCGTAACCGTCGGTGCCCCCCCGCCGCGCGCCGGTCAGTGCTGCGACAGTTCCATCACGTCGTCGTCGTCATTGCCGTCTCCGGCAGGCCGGCGTGGCAATGACGACGGTGCCGCGCCATATCGGGTCGCGGCCCTGGCGCGGGCGCGGGCAGCCGGCACTGTCGCGGGCGACGCGGGCAGCGCTGGCGGCGGCGGCGCCATGGCCGTCGTTGTCGCGGCCATGACCCGTGCGGAGGGTTCGGCCAGCGTCGGTGGTTTCACTCTTTGCAGGACGGCAAAAACCGGCGAGGGCAAGTTGGGCACGATGGACGTCGTCTTCGCCGCATAGCCGTCCTTGCGGATGACGTATTCGATGGGCGTGTCGCCGTACGTCACCTCGGTCGACAGCGGCGTCGTACCGATGACGGTGCCGTCGGCGCTGGTGACGGTGGCGCCGTCCGGATCAGAGCTGACGTTCACGCGCACCGTCGCCGGCCTGCTGGGCGCCACGGCAGTGGCCAGCAGACCGGCGGGGTGACGGTGAATCATCATGATGGCGATGACCATGCCGGCCAGTGCGGCGGCGCCCATCGCCAGGATGGTACGGCCATGACGCGAGCGCGGGATCCTGTCCAGATCGCCATCGTGAATCTCGCCGGCGCCACCTTCGAACGTCGACGGACCGGACTGCGGCGCGGGCTGCAGGCGGATCGCCCGGCGGGCCATGGGCAGGGCGGCGCGCATCCGGGCGCTGATGTCGTCATGGATTCCCGCGGCCGGCTCCGTCGCGGCGGCATAGGCCTCTGGGTCTTGCAGGGCCGAGCGGAACTGGGCCATGGTTTGAAAGCGCTGGGCCGGATCCTTGCTGAGGGCGCGGAAGAGGATGGAGTCCAGCGCGGGCGACAATTTCTTCACGATGCTGCGCGCTGACGGTGCCGGCACGGTGATGTGCTTGAGGATGATCTCGCCGTATCCCTCGCCGCCGAACGGGATCATGCCGGTCAGCATTTCAAAGAGGACCACGCCCAGCGCATAGACGTCGGCGCGGTGGTCGATCTCCGGTTTCCCCTCGCACTGTTCGGGGGACATGTAATAGGGCGTTCCCATCACGAACCCGGCGCGGGTGTTGTGGTTGTTCATGTGTTGCTCGGGGCCGGTCAGCTTGGCCAGCCCAAAATCCAGCACCTTGACGAAGTCTTTGGTCCCCTCGCGCTCGATGAGGAAGATGTTCTCGGGCTTGAGGTCGCGATGAATGACCCCGTGCTCGTGCGACGCTTGCAGCGCGTCCGCGATCTGGGCAGCGATGGCAAGGGCGCGGGCGGGCAGCAGGGGACCGTGGCGCCGGATCCAGGACGCCAGCGTCTGGCCCTGCAGATACTCCATGATGAAATAGAAGTCGCCGGCAGGCGTGTTGCCAAAGTCGGTGATCGAGACGATGTGATCGTGCCCGATCTGGTTCACCGATTTTGCTTCGGTCACAAACCGGGAGACCACGTCGCCGTTGCGGGCGAACTGCGGGTGGATGGCTTTCAGCGCGACCTTGCTGCCGATCACCGGATGCTGGGCAAGAAAGACCATGCCCATCCCGCCTTCGCCCAGCTTCGCAGTGATGTTGTAGTTGCCTACACTCTGCCCGACGTCAATCATTTCTGGCTGGTCTTTCGCAAGTCGCGTGCCACCGTTTTTCAGGCGTAAACGGGCGATCGCATGTGGTTGGTGTGGCCCCCCGGTTACGAAGGGTTACCTTCCAGAATCAATACGTGAGCCGTGGAGGCGTCTGAAAACGCGCGCTGTCCGGCAAAGCGGCGGCCAGGCGGGCGAAATTCCAGATCCCGGTCCTGGCATGACCCTTGAAGTCACCAGGGCCATGAGAATGACATCGCTTTCGCTTTTGGTACTCTTCACCGGTTGCGCTACGTCGCCGCCGAAACCGCTTTTGACCGCCGGGCAAAGACAGGCCTTCGCCGAGGTGATCCGGGAAGCTCAGGCGGAAGGGGCCGAGTCGGAGCCGCCCGAGGCCGCGCGTCTTCTGCGAGAGGCCAAGTCCGAGTTTGAATATGGGCAGCGACTGCCGAAGTATCCCGAGCGGGCCAGGGGCATCCTGGCCAAGGCGCAGTCCGACGCCGAAGCGGCGTTGAGAATGGCCCGCCGGCGACATCAGGAACAGGCGGCAGCGGCCCAGCTGGATCGTCACGACTTGGCCACCGCCTCGGCGATCACGCCGTGAGGGCGGGCGGCTATTTCGCCACGGTCAAGACGATCTTCCCGTACTGCTCTGCGCTTTCCATTCGATGAAAAGCCTGGTCGGCGTTGGCCAGTTCATAGACAGTGTCGATCACCGGCCGCAGCCGCTGGCCAGACACCAGGCCCAGCATCCCGGCAAAGTCGGCGGGCGATCCCATGGTCGTGCCCAGCAGCGACAGCTGCCGCCAGAAGATCTTGCGAAGGGGCATTGCGGGCGGATCCCCGACGGTGGCTCCAAAAAAGACCAGCCGGCCGCCCGGGCGCGCCAGGTCGCAAAGCTTTGGGATGGCCGCACCACCGGCCGAATCGACGATCAGATCGAACAGCCCGGCGCTGGCGGTTAGTTTTTTCGCCCACTGATCGTCTTCATAGTTGGCGCCCCCGGCGGCCCCGGCGGCGACCGCGCGACTGATCTTCTCGTCGGATCGCGACGTGACGTAGACGATGGCTCCCGTCGACAGCGCGAACAGGATCAGGAACTGGGCGACGCCGCCGCCGGCGCCTGTGATCAAGACCTTTTCGCGCACGCCCGGTGTCTGGGCGAGGCCGCCCCTGGTGAACAGCGCCCGATAGGCGGTCACCCCGGCCAGGGGCAACGCTGCCGCCTCCTCGAAGGAAAGATGGCCGGGCATCGCCGCCAGGTTGCTGGCGGGCACGACCACGCGTTCGGCCAGCGTGCCGGCATCGGGCATGCCCAGGATTCGCCAGTCGCCGGTGGGCGCGCGCGGATCGTCGCCCCAGGACAGCGTCGGGTTGATGACGACCTTCTGACCCAGCCAGCGCGGATCGACGTCGGCGCCGATTTCATCCACGACGCCGGCACCGTCGGAACCGGGCAACACGGGATAGCGAATGTCGGCGTACTTGCCTTTGGCGATCCAGACGTCGCGATGATTCAGGGCCGCCGCATTGACCCGCACGGCCGCCTCTTTCGGACCGGGAGGGCGAACGGGGATCGACATGACCGTCGGACGGTTGGCGGCGGGCGATTCCAGAACAATGGAACGATAGGTTGCGGGCATGTTGGCTCCAGGTGCATGTCCCGGCGAGGACGCCTCACCGCCGACTAACATACGGTAGGCGTCCCGACGAAACTAATGACGGCGATTGCGGATGGTCATTCCTTCACAGAGCGCGCCTTTCATGGGATCCAGGCGCGCGATCTCCCCGCTCGTCTCAAGATGTGTCTGTTCAAGTCTCTGTTCGGTGACATGGTGACTGTCCAAAAAGCGATGAATTGAATGAGACGAAGGATAAACACACGCAATCATCGGTGCCGGGCTTGATTGATGATTGGCGGTCACAAGACTAAGTCCCGGTGATCGGGCTCGCGACGCGGCACCGGTCTCTGTCGCGGGCGTTACTGGTGTGGTGGGCAATCGTTGGCGACGGGCGACCGGACACGTAACCGGCGCTGGGTTGATTCATGACCGCCAGTCACAGGTCATGGTCCGGGGATCGTCTTTTTCGTCGACGGGCGGCCTGTCATTCTCAAAAGCGTTCGAGAGGGGTAACAAACGTGGCCAGTAAGTCCTTTTCACGAATTGCGGCCACCCTCATTGCCGTGGCGCTGAACGCACACTGCGTGCGAGGCGTAAATCGACAGGACAACATGAACCCATCCAACGAAACAAAGCCGAACCCATCTTCAACTGCCGCCACCCGGAAGCTCCGTATTCTGTGTCTGCACGGCTACCACGGCAGCGCGGACGTCTTGCGCGCTCAGATGTCCTCGCTGGCCAGCGGCCTGGGCGCGCTGGCCGAGTTCGTCTATGTGGACGCTCCGGCGCGCGACGCGGGCGACTTTGGCTGGTGGCATGCGGTGGCCACCGAGGTGTCGCCGGAACGTGGCGACCCCGGCGTGCCGCCGGGAGAGCGACGCTACGAAGGCTGGCCCAAGACGCGCGCCTTCATCGAGAAGGTGTTCCGCGAGCAAGGACCTTTCGACGGCGTGTTCGGTTTCAGCCAGGGCGCCGCCCTGACCGGCCTGCTGGTCGGACTACGCGCCCCCGACGGGAGACCGACGGCGGATCAGCCGCTGGTGTTCAACTTCGCCATGATGGTGGGAGGCTTTCCGACGACGGACAGCAACCTGGCCAGTCTCTACGCCGCCAAGAGCAGCTATGCGCTCCCCTCGGTGCACATCATCGGGCGCGCTGACGGCATCGTGCCCAGCGCCATCTCGAAGGCGCTGGCGGCGAAGTTTCAGGATCCGCTGATCCTGCAACACGACGGCGGCCACATCATCGCCGCCACCGCGGACATCCGCCAGCAGGTGGAGAACTTTCTGGAAGAACAGCGCCGCAAGCCGGCGGCCGGCGCGGCCCCGGTGCGACCGACCGAGGTGGCGCTGTGGGCCGGCCGCGCCCATCCCACGATGCGGTTTTCGTTTCCGGCCGACGCCGGTTCAAAGGTATTGCCGGCGTTTCTCGTCTTTCAAGGCGGGGCGTACGCGACCTGCTTCGGCAGCGGGGGAGGGTCGGCGGAATTCCTGGCAGCCCACGGGATCGCGGGGATCCTGGTCGAATACGGAACCCGCGGCACGGGCCAGTCCTACCCGGCCAACTATGCCGACGCGGCCAGGGCCATGCGGCTGGTGCGCCAGAACGCCCGCGACTGGGGCATCGATCCCAACCGCATCGGCGTGCTCGGCTATTCGGCGGGCGGGCATCTGGCGTCGTTGCTCAGCACGCAACCCAGCTTGTGGATGGACCCCGCGGACGATCTGGCGGGGCATGTGTCGGCGCGGCCGGACCTGGTGGCGCTGTCTTATCCGGTGATCTCCTTTGTCGACGGGTACAGCCCGGGCGCCTTTGTCAGCTCGGCCGAAAATTTTTTTGGCCACGGCAATCTGGACGAAGACCTGCGCCGGCAGTTCTCCAACGAATTGCACGTCACCGCCCAGCACGCGCCGGTCTTTATCTGGACGACCCAGGACGACGGCCTGGTGCCGTACACCCACTCGCAAAAATTCGCCGAGGCCTGCCGTCAGTCCGGCGTGCCGGTGGTCTTCACGTTGTACCCGCACGGTCCGCATGGACTGGGGTTGGCCCAAGGGTATCCGGGCGACATCGGCCAATGGACGAACCATTTCGTCGACTGGCTGACCGAACAATGGGGGAAGGACAGCGTGCCATCCCCATGAACCCAAAACGAGAACAACACCTGGACACTGTCCGGGGCATGGCCGCTCTCCTGGAGATCGCCGAGCACGGTTCGCTGTCCGCGGCCGGTCGCCAGCTGGGCGTCACGCCGTCGGCGGTCAGCAAGTTGATCTCCCGGCTGGAGGGCCGCCTCAAGGTGCGCCTGATCAACCGAACCACCCGTCAGGCGCACCTCACCGACCTGGGCCTGTCCTATTGCCATCGCGCCCGCAACATTCTCGATTCAATAAAGAGCCTCGAATGCGACGTGCAGAATCAGGACCCGGTGCCGCGCGGGACGCTGCGCATCTCGGCGCCTTGTCTGCTTGGGCACGATCGGATTCTTCCTGTCGTCATCTCGTTCGCCCTGCAGTGTCCGGACGTCCAGATTCATCTGGAGCTGTCGGATCGGGTGGCCGATCTGGACGAGGACGGGATCGACGTCGCTGTTCGCATCACCTCCAGCGCACCGCCGTCGGTGGCGGCGCGCAAGCTGGCCGACGACCGCCGGGTGTTGTGCGCCAGCCCCGGATACGTCGCCGAGCGCGGCCTGCCCGTCACGCCGGACGAACTCCTCGGTCACGACTGCATCTGCGCGGTGAATGAGTTCCGACCGCGGACCTGGAACCTGCGCCCCACGCCCGCCAGCGAGCCGCGGCCGGTGGCGGTCTCGGGCCGGCTGCAAATCAACAACACCGCCGCCATCAAGCAAGCCGCCCTGGCCGGTTTCGGAATCGCCGACCTTCCCGCGTACTTGATCGAGGACGATCTTGCCTCGGGGCGCCTGCTCACGGTGCTGGCGGAGTTCGTGCCGGTCGAACGGGCCATCTACGCCATCTACCTTCCGGCGGCCAGCGATGCGCCCAAGGTGCGCGTGTTCGTGGGGGCCCTGGAAGCGGCGTTCGCCGCCAGCGCCGGACCGACCGGCCAACGATTGTCGTGAAGCAAAACAACAGACCAAGAATGGAGACGATCAGATGAAGAGCAGACGAGTGATGATGATGGTGTTGGGGACGTTCCTGGGGCTTGGCGCGATCGCCAGCGTCGGGCTGGCCAAGGGCGGCGCCAAGAAGCCCGAGCTGTCGGCCCTGTCCGACGCGCATTGGAATCCACTGATGAAGGGCTCGCCGCTGCCGGCCATCGCCCCCATCGAGGGAGATCCGATGTCCGGGGCGTTCATGGGGTATCTGAAGCTGCCGGCCGGTTTCGAAAGCCCGGCGCACACGCACAGCAACGACTACTGGGCGGTGCTGGTGCAGGGGAAGATGACCCATTGGGCGGTGGACGGCGGCAGCGAACAGACAGCGAAGCAGCTAGGCGTCGGCGATCTGACGCATATGCCCGCCCACGTGGCCCACGTGACGAAGTGCTTTCCCGGCGAGGATTGCGTCATGGTCGTGACGGCCAAGGGAAAGTTCGACTTCATTCCGACGGCAGCGGCCAAGAAATAAGAGGGCCTTCTCTTTTCTCTTTCTTGTTCCTTGGACCGGCGGCGGAGATCGTCTTTCGCAACTGAGGGCTTCGCTGGGGTGGGGCCGCTGCCGGTTCGAGGGAACCTATGAGGACGAAGCATGGATGTCTTGAGAGACACGCCCGACATGATTCGCGGAATGTCGGCGCTGGTCATGATCGCTGACTGCGGCTCGTTCTGGGCGGCCGGGGAGAAGCTGGGCGTCACGGCCTCCGCCGTCAGCAAGGTGGTCTCCCGGGTCGAGCAGCGACTGCGGATTCGCCTGCTCAACCGCACCACGCGACGCGTGCAGCTGACCGACGTCGGCAACGCGTATTGCATCCAGGCGCGGCAGATCCTGC
>JAXDMH010000074.1:0-4708 GCA_034666225.1 Myxococcales bacterium | reverse complement strand
ATGCGCGGCGCCTGGCTGGTGGGACCGACGAACATCCCCGAGAACATGTACGACAGCGACGGGTGGTTCAGAAAATAGCCGATAAAGCTGCGCAGCAGATCGGGGCGTCGCAGAAACGGGCTGTCGGCGGCCGTCGGTCCGCCCAGGACCATGTGGTTGCCGCCGCCGGTGCCGCTGTGGCGCCCGTCCAGCATGAATTTCTCGGTGCCCAGGCGGGCCAGCCGCGCCTCTTCGTACAGCGTGGTGGTGTTGGACAGCAGCTGCGACCAGGACAGGGCCGGGTGAATGTTCACCTCGATGACGCCCGGATCGGGCGTGACGGCGAAATTGCCCAGGCGCGGATCGCGCGGTGGCGGATAGCCTTCGATGATCACCGGCAGGTTCAGGTTGGCGGCCGCCTGCTCGATGGCACCCACCAGATGGACGTACGCCTCCAGCGTCTCCAGCGGCGGCATGAAGACGTGCATCTTCCCGTCGCGCGGCTCCACGCACAGCGCCGTGCGCACGATGGCGCTGCCCGATGTTCCGCGCGCGGGCGGCCGATCGCCGGCGGTGATGCTCTCGATCCGGTCGGGCGGACGATGAGCGCCGCCCACGCCGTTGATGGTGGCGCGCTGGCCAGGATGCGGCGGTGGCTGGCTCATCGCCAGGCGAACGAAACCGGGCGGCGCGGTGCGCGGCAGCGGCGGCAACGGGGCGAACGGATCGATTTCGTGAAAAACCGGGCGCTGCTCCGGCGCCACCCAGGGCAGCGAATCGAGCGGCAGGCGCAGCCCCAGCGGCGAATCGCCGGGCACCAGGTACAGACGGTCGCTGCGCAGAAACCAGGATCCTGTCTGCCAGGTGACGGCGCTGTCCTCCGTGCCCGCGGGTGGCGTCGTCACCGTCGCGCCAAGCGGCAGAACGTATCCGACCACGGCGTCCAGACCTTGCTCGAAGACCTGCGCCAGGCGCGCCCGCTCCAGCTCGTCGTCCAGGCGGGCGTCGTAAGGATCGACGTTCTTCGGCAGGCGACGTTCGCGCCACAGGTAATAGAAGACGTCTTCATAGGCGGCCATGGCCCGCGCAGCGTCGACGCCCAGGTTATGGGCAATGGCAGCGATCAGCGCGCGCGATGCGCCCGGCTGGGGCGCCGGGGTGTCATTGCCCGCGACAAGATTGGGGTGATGCCACAGCGGCTGGCCGTCCTTGCGGAAGAAACAGCTCATCGCCCAGCGGGGCAACGGCTCGCCCGGGTACCATTTGCCTTGCCCGAAATGCAGCAAGCTGCCCGGGGCGAACCGCTTCTGCAGGCGGCGTAAAAGTTCGTCGGAGAGCTTCTTTTTGGCCGGCCCCACGGCGGCCGTGTTCCACTCTGGCCCCTCCGGATCGTCGATGGAGACGAAGGTCGGCTCGCCGCCCATGGACAGACGCACGTCGCCCGCCTCCAGCGCGCGGTCGATCTGCTGTCCCAGGGCGTCGATGGCCGCCCACTGCTCCTCGGTGTAAGGCTTGGTGACGCGCGGCTGTTCCTGCAGCCGATCGACGCGCATCTCGAAGGCGAAATCTTCCTTCAGCTCGTCGTTTTCGGTGCGCTTGCTCCAGCTGAAACCGCCGCTGACCGGCGCCGCGCTGGCCGGGTCGGCGGTGCAGGCCAGCGGGATGTGCCCTTCCCCGCACATGAGGCCACTGGTTGGATCAAAGCCGATCCATCCCGCGCCGGGAAGAAACACCTCCGTCCAGGCGTGCAGATCGGTGACGTCCTGGCTGACGCCCGCCGGCCCGTCCAGCGGTTTGACGTCGGCCACCAGCTGGATGGAATACCCGGAGACAAAGCGCGCCGCGAATCCCAGCTGCCGCAGCAGCTGCACCAGCAACCAGGCGAAATCGCGGCACGAGCCGTGACCGCGGGTCAGCGTCTCTTCCGGGGGGAACACCCCCGGTTCCATGCGCACGTCGTAACGAAGCAGGCGCTGCACCTGCTGGTTGATGTCCACCAGCACGTCGATGGTCCGTCGCCCAGGCCGGCAAAAACGGTCCTCAACCGTGCTGCGCAGGGCACCCAGGTGGGGACCAAACGGCGCCACCAGCAGATAGGGCGCCAGCTCGATCTGCTGCCCCAGGTCATAGGAGATCGGATAGTGCTCGGCGCGTTCCTCGATGAAAAAATCGAAGGGGTTGATGGCCGTCAGCTCGGCGATCAGATCGACGTCGATGGTCAGCGTGTCGGCCTCCTGCGGGAAGACCACGCGCGCCTGATAGTTGCCGAAGGGATCTTGCTGCCAGTTGAGGAACTGTTTCAGCGGCTCGACCTTCAGCGAATAGGCGCGGATCGTCGTTCGACAGTGCGGGGCGGGCCGCAGGCGCACCACGTGCGGCTCCAGGCGCACCGGCCGGTCGTACGCATACTTCGTCTTGTGGTGCAGGGAAACGGTGATGGACATGGGTCAGGTCCGCGCGGAAAGACGCACGAAGCTTGCGCAGTTTAGTCCGGACTCTGTTGCCGCGAGATTTCGCATCGGCAGATTTCCCGTAACACCCCGGGCGCAAAAGCGCCAGGGGGCGGGCCGGCGGCAGTCGAAGCGGCCGAAGGTGCGCCTTTTTGCCCTGGGTTTAGATCTTCGGCGGCGACCGTGCGTCTTGGGTTGCTGGAACGGAAATATCGGAACCACCGGCACCAGGGCGTGTCCTAGTGTCGTCGCCCGAGGGATGTGTTTCACTGATCGGTTGAATGGGGGGACACATGCGGATGATCGGATCGCTTGGGCGGGTTGTGCTCGGATCTGCCTCATTACTCATGGCGGTCGGTGCCGGTCAGCGTGGGGCGACGGCCGCGCCCCTGCGCGCGGCGGAGGTGCCGGTGCCGCTGCGTCCCTGGGTCCCCTGGGTGCTGCGCGGGCACGAAGCCCAGCGCTGCCCGGTCGGTGGCCAGGCGGCGGACGACGGCCAGCCGTCGTGTGCGTGGGCGGGGCGGCTGACGCTGACCCTGGACGGAAAAGGGGGTCGGTTCCAGCAAGAGTGGCAGGTGCTTGCCGAGACGTTCGTGCCGTTGCCGGGCGACAGCGAGCACTGGCCGCTGGACGTCAAGGACAACAACAAACCGATCGCCGTCCTTGATCATGATGGCGTGCTGTCGGTGGATCTGCAGCCCGGGCGGCACGCGCTGGCCGGTGCCTTTCAGTGGTCCAGTCTGCCTGAATCGCTGCCGGTGCCCAGCGACACCGGAATCGTCGCGGTGTCGGTGAACGGGCGCCGCATCGACTTTCCCAGGCGCAGCGAGGACGGCGACGTGTTTCTGCAGAAGGCGGCTGCCCCCGCCGAGACCGACAGCCTGCAGATCGCCGTTCATCGCAAGCTGACCGACGACGTGCCGCTGCAGCTGACGACGCGCATCTCGCTGGAGGTGGCCGGGAAGGCGCGCGAGGTCACGCTGGGAAAAAGCCTGCCCGCCGGTTTTGTTCCGCATGCCCTGGAGAGCGAGCTGCCGGCCCGCATCGAACCCGACGGCCGGCTGCGCGTGCAGGTGCGACCGGGAAGCTGGACGCTGACGCTGGTGGCCCGCAGCGCCGGCGGCGCCGGCAAACCGCCGTCGGCGCTGACCCGTCCGGCGCCCGACGGGCCATGGAAGGAAGGCGAGGAGGTCTGGGTGTTCGAGGCGGCGCCCGCCCTGCGGGTGGTCACCGTCGAAGGCGTGGGATTGGTGGATCCACAGCAGACGTCGCTGCCCGACGATTGGAAGAAGTTGCCCGCCTACGTCATGCCGCCCGGGGCGACGCTGACGCTGGTGGAGCGCCGTCGCGGCGACGCCGATCCGCCGCCCGATCAGCTGACGCTGGCGCGGCAGTTGTGGCTGGATTTCGACGGCGGTGGATTCACCACGCAGGACACCATCAGCGGCGTCTTTCGGCGCAGCTGGCGCCTGGGGATGGGGCCGTCTGAAAAATTGGGTCGCGTCGTCGTGGGCGGCGTGGATCAGTTCATCACCCGCTTGCCTGGAGGTAAGGGCGGCGATGGCGTCGAGATTCGACAGGGGCGCGCCAGCATCGTCGCCGAGAGCCGGATCGAACAGGCGCCCCGCGACTTCTCGGTGGTGGGGTGGGATCATGATTTCCAGGGCGTCAGCGCGACGCTGGCGCTGCCACCCGGCTGGCGGCTGGTGCACGCCTCGGGGGTGGACGGCGTCAGCGCGACCTGGCTGCGCGAGTGGACGCTGCTGGAACTGTTTCTGGTGTTGATCTCGGCGCTGGCGGCGGGAAAGCTGTTCGGTCCGCGCGCCGGCGTCTTGACCCTGGTGGCGCTGGGCTTGACCGTGACCCAGCCGGAGGCGCCGCAGTGGTTGTGGCTGGCCGTGCTGCTGGGCGAGGCGCTGGCGCGCGTGCTGCGCGACGGGAAACTGGGCCGGCTGGTGCAGCTTTATCAGCTGGGCGCCTGGATCGCGCTGCTGCTGGTGGTGGTGCCGTTCGCCGTGCAAGAGCTGCGGGTGGGGCTGTTCCCCGCGCAGGAGACGGAACGGTCGATGGAATCGCGCGTGAGCTATTTCCAGGAGGAGACACCGGCCGCCCCGGCGCACATGGCGCAAGAGGCGCAAGAACGGGACAGCGAGGCGGCGATGAAACGGGCCGTTCGGGGGAAGAATAAGGTGGCCAAGGAAGGGGAGGCACGAGCGATAGCGGACGCCTTCGGCTCTTCCGACGGTGTGCTGGGTGCCATCGGAAAGATTGGCGGCGCG
>JAXDMH010000073.1:0-5468 GCA_034666225.1 Myxococcales bacterium | reverse complement strand
GCGTGAAAGCGATGATACATGCTGGAGGTGAGGCGCAAGGTGATGTACCGCCCGTCGCGGTAGAGGCGCACCAGCTCCGGATCGGGCAGCAGGTCGGACAGGGCGTAGGGGAATCCCTTGGCCTGGATGACCTGGGCGTCGTCGACGGTCCCGCAGGCGCCCACGATGGCGTCGCAGGGGCTGACCGCCACCGCCGGATCGCGATCGATGCGACGGGCCTCCGGCTTCAACTGACGAATGAAACAGTCGTGCAGGCTGTCGAACTTGGTTTTCTCCGCTTCGTGAAGAGGCGGATCAGCGAACATTCGCCAGACGCCGATCGACAGATCGCGCACCAGCGGTTGTTCGATCTTGCCGAACCAGGCCATGAACCGGGTGGCCAGGTGACGGGGGATCCGGTTGGTCAGAAGGAAGTTCAGGTCTTCGTTCTGGGCGATGCCGGCCAGGGTGGATCGCAGGCGCTCGGGATTGGGAAGCATTTCCGTTATACCTTTCGCAAAGGCCACTCATGAACGCAACCAACATCTTGTACACGCTGGGGGCGCTGGTGCTTTTGGCGTTGCTGCGCAGGCTGTGGGCTCGTCTGGAGCTGTCCCGGGCCAAGCACCCGTCGCTGCGCGGGCATTCCAAGATGGCGCGCCGGCTGGCGCGGCTGGTTCCGTTTTACGAGTACGACGACCAGCAATACTTTCGCGCCGACGATGCGCCGGCCGACATTGCCGCCAAACGGCGCAGCGGCTTTCTTCGACTGTCAGAGCTCTACCGACAGCGGTTCAGCGTATCGACGCGGCTGACCGCCGACGTGGAAGCGGACATCTCCGACGTGCCCTTCACGGGCGCCTATCGCGTGCCGTTTCAATTCCGACGTCTGGTGCGCCAGCATCTGAAGACGGGGTCCTTCGTGCAGTCGTCGTCGGGGGTGAAGGTCACTGATCTCGACGGCAATCAGTTCTACGACCTGACCGGATCGTACGGCGTCAATGTCTTCGGATACGACTTTTACAAGGACTGCATCGAAAAAGGGAGCGAGCAGGTTCGCGCGCTGGGCCCCGTCCTGGGCGCCTATCACCCGCTGGTGGCCGAGAACGCCAAACGGTTGAAGGCCATCTCAGGCCTGGATGAAGTCTCTTTTCACATGTCCGGGACCGAGGCGGTCATGCAGGCGGTGCGGCTGGCCCGCTATCACACGCGGCGGTCGCACCTGGTCCGTTTCTGCGGCGCCTACCACGGCTGGTGGGGCGACGTGCAGCCGGGCGTGGGAAACCCGGTCCCGGCGCACGAGACCTATACGTTGAAGGACATGGATGACGATTCGTTGCGCGTGCTGCGCAAGCGGAGTGACATCGCCTGCGTGCTGGTCAATCCGCTGCAGGCCATGCACCCCAACGGCAACGCGCCCACGGATTCCACGCTGGTGGCCAGCGATCGCAAGGCCGGCTTTGAACGGGCGGCCTACACCGACTGGCTGCGGCGGCTGCGGGCCGTCTGCACGGAAAAGAACATCGTTCTCATCTTTGATGAGGTGTTCGTCGGTTTTAGGTTGGCCCTGGGCGGTGCCCAGGAATATTTCGGCGTGCGCGCGGACATGGTCACCTATGGCAAGACGCTGGGCGGCGGGTTGCCCATCGGCGTGGTGTGCGGGCGTCGCGACCTGATGAAACGCTTTCGCGACGATCGCCCGGCGGACATCTGTTTCGCCCGGGGGACGTTCAACGCCCATCCCTACGTCATGGGCGCCATGCATGAATTTCTGCGGCGCCTGGAGACCGCCGAGGTTCGCGCGCTGTACCAAGACCTGGACGACGTGTGGAATCAACGCGCCCAGGCCCTGAATCAGCGGCTGGCCGAGCAACAGTTGCCGGTGCGGGCGGCGAACCTCTGTTCGATCTGGACCGTGCTTTACACCCGGCCCTCCCGTTACAACTGGATGCTGCAATATTATTTGCGTGCCGAAGGGCTGGCCCTGAGCTGGGTGGGGACCGGGCGCTTCATTTTCAGCCTCAATTATACCGAGGCTGACTTTGCCGCCGTCGCCGATCGCTTCATGGCCGCCGCCAAGGCCATGGAGCAAGACGGCTTCTGGTGGTCGAACGCCGCGCTCACCAACAAGGCCATCAAACGCCGCCTCCTGCGCGAGGTGCTGACCGCCCGCTGGAATCAACCGCGTGCCCCCCAATCCGATCCAATGATTCCACTGGCGGTGTCGCCCGCTTCAAAGCAGGCGCGTTTCGCCGATGTCGAGGATCCACAGGCGCGCCGGATCTAGACCGCGTTCCGCGAAGCAGCGGCGGAGGCGCTCCGGCGGTTCGCCCAGCGGTTCGTCGGTGAGCTTGAACGTCCCCCAGTGCATCGCCACCAGCTGCCGCGCCTCCAGTCGTTCAAAGGCCTGGACGGCATCCTCGGGGTTCATGTGTTGCGGCTCCATGAACCAGCGCGGCTCGTAGGCGCCGATGGGCAACAGCGCCCAGTCGATGGGACCAAGCCGCTGGCCGATCTCCGTGAAGCCGTCGAACAGGGCCGTGTCACCCGAGTGATAGGCGACGCCCTCGGGCCCGCGATAGACGAACCCTCCCCACAACATGTCGTTGCGGTTCCAGGGCGCGCGCATTGACCAGTGGCGCGCCGGCACCGCGGTGATCTCCAGCGTCCCGACGCGGTGGGATTCCCACCAGTCCAGCTCGACGATCTTGTCCAGGCCGCCCTTGCGCAGCAGCGCTCCGTTGCCCGGCAAGGTGATGTACAGCGTGTCCTTGCCGATGCGCCCCAGAGTCGGCATGTCCAGATGGTCATAGTGGTTGTGGCTGACCGTCACGACATCAAGGGCCGGCACCTTTTCCAGCGCCACCCCCGGGGGCGCCTTGCGCGGAATGATGCCGGAGATGCGCTGGCACCAGACGGGATCGGTGGCGATCAGCATGCCCCCCAACCGCAGGACGAAGGTGGCGTGCCCGATCCAGGTCAGCGAGGGCGCCGCGGTGGCCAGCTGGGCGCCGTCATTCTCCCGCACTGGCGTGGTGTACCCACCCGGATCCTGGACGCGACGCCCGGCGATTGAATCGAGGACGCGCCAGCGAAAGATGTCGGCCGGCCCTCGCTGAGGCCGCGTCGCCCGATCCTCGAATCGTCCCGCCATGGGACGATCTATACGATCGAATCGAAAGAGCCGCGACGTTGGTTCGAATGTCCTTGTGACGGCTCGGCGTCCTGTGCGAAGAAGTTCGTATGCCTTGCCTTGCACCAAGCGAGTTTCTGACCACCGACGCGTCCAGCCTGATCGGCGCCGCGGCGGAGACGCTGATCGAAGCGGATTACCTGACAGACGTGAAGCGCGCCGGGTTTTTTCCTGCGGGAACCATCGACTTTGCCGATTTCAGTCACGGGTTCGGCACCACGGTCCTTTATATCGCCTACTTGACGACCAACAATCCAAAGCTGACGGGCAAGGAGCTCTTTGCCTTGTCGGTCGGCGGCGATCTCAAGATCCCTGACATCATGACCCACGATACGGCGCGCAGGCTGGAATTCTACGAGATCAAACCGAACTCCAGCTCCGGGCGCAGCGCAGGTAGAAGCAAGATACGCTCGATCGCCGCCGCGATCGCCTCGACCGGCTTACCCTACGTCCCCGGCATCCAGTACACGCCGAACAAGAAGCGTCGATTCTTTTCGGGTCTGGTACTTGGATTTCACCTCGACGTGTTCTTCCATTTCGAGTTCATCGCTCCGGGGCTGATCGTCTATGAGTTCTGTTTTGAGGGCGAAGTTCAGAACGTCCCGTTGGTCATCCTGCTCGGCATTCTGGCCGGCATCGTGGTGGTGACCTTTCTTCCCTTCGTTGCCGGCGAAGGCGCCCTGGTGCTGGCGTGAGCGCCCTTGCTAACAGCGTGGGTCGCGGTGGCGTCAATGGTTCGCCCGACACCCGCCTGGTCCAGCGCTTGCTCAATGACGCCCGGGGCCTGGCATCACTGCCGCTGTTAAGGGTCGACGGGATCGCCGGTCCCAAGACCATCGCCGCGATCGAGCTCTATCAGAAGACAAAAGGCCTCACCGTCGACGGTCGCGCCGACGTCACCGGCAGGACGATCAAACAGCTGATGTCCGACCACGTCGCGAACCTGACCAGCGGCTCCCGCGGCAGCCAGTTCCACCTGAAACACCTGCCAGCCCCATCAATGGATCTGCTGGCCGGCGCCCTGGGCGAATACTGGCAGACACTCAAACAAGCATAAGAGTCTCGTCCGCGCCCAATCGGCGCTCCATTCGCCTCCCTGATTGAGGCGCGGCTATTTCAGTCCAGGAGGCGCGGCTCTGCCGCGCCGGCCCACCTTGCGAGAAGCGCTGGGGAGGGCCCGCGGGAGGGGGCAGCAGCCCCCTTCCGCGCAGCGAGCGCAGCGAGCCTACGCGTGCTGCTCGTGGGCTGGCTCGATCAATTCGCCGCGCAGCAAATACAGCGGCGCGCGGTGGTACAGCATGATGTCGTGAAAAGGATCGGTCAGGATCTTGGTCATCCACACCAGACCGGTCATCACGTCGCGCAGGAAGAACAGGTGAATGGTGCGGAAGAGCAGGGCGCCCACGGCCAGGGCGATCCACACGCGCGACAGGTTCTGCAGATAGCTGGACAGATCGGTGTGCGGGGGCAGGATGCCGAAGAACGACGGCTCCAGGTAAAGCACCAGCGGCGTCAGTCCCCAGATGCTGTGCAGGATGATCTTGCGGCGCAGGTTGAAGCCGACTTTGACCTTCTCCTTGTATTCGTGCGTGGCCTGGTTCATCTGGTCATAGCCCTTGGGCTCGAAGAAAAAATGGCCGACCTGACGGATGCACATGGCGAACGTCCAGCCGAACAGCGCCGCCGTCACCGGCCTGGTGAAGAGCAACACGTACGTCACGACAAAGCTCATGGCGCTGATCAGGTGCAAGGACTGATTGATGCGGCTGTGGTGATAGAACCGGTGGTCGTCCCACCTCTGCTCGGCCAGCGCTGCTAGAAATTTCTTCATTTGTCGTCTCCTTTTGGAGATCGATCTTAGACCGACTCTCCAACGGTGACGCCCACAACCCCATCACAGTTGTGTGAACTTCATGCGACGGCGGGCGGCGGCAATGAAACAGACAGGGATTTCTTGCTAGAAGGCGGCTGATTGGCCAAGCATGAGCCAACGATGACAGACGATGCCTCGACCGCAGTGACCGTATGGTGGGCCGCCCTGCGCATTGTCAGCGTCCTGAACGCAGGGGCCTGGCTGGTGGTGGCGGCCAACTGGTGGCGGTCCCGGAACAACCGGGATCCCGGTGAGCGGACGTATCAGGAGCTGCAACTGGTGCTGTCGGCGTTGTTTGTCATCGGGTGCGGATTTCGTTCATTTTTGCCCTGGGCCGAGGCGCCCCGCTTTTGTCTTTCGGCCTCGCCCATCTCCAGCGCTGCCATCGCCCGGACCGTCGCCACCATCGCCGAGCTGTCTCTG
>JAXDMH010000072.1:0-7733 GCA_034666225.1 Myxococcales bacterium | reverse complement strand
GGCCCGAAAATGTTCAGGACGGGTGAAGGCATCCTTGGTCAGATAGATGCGCCCGCCTTCTTTGATCACCTGTTCGTTCAGCGCGTCGATCAGCTGCTGGGTGTCGTCGCGCACGGCGATGTCGAGGGCGATGGAGATTCCGGGCTTGGGAAATGACAGCAGGCCGATTCCCTCCGGCCCGCAATCCTTGATCACGCACAGAAACGAAGCGCCCCCTCGCGAGACCAGCAGCTCGATGAATCGGCGCGCGGCGCCCCGCCCCGCCGACTCGGGCAGCACGCACTGGTGCTGGGTCATGCCGCGTTTGCCGTAGATGCGGTTCCAGTTGCGAAGGGCGTCCAGCGGATAGAAATACGTCTCCGGGTGAACGATGCCGCGTTTGTGGCGCCGGAGGTGCCGCCAGTACAGCACCGGATTCATCATCTTGACCGACAGACGCCCCATCGCGAACGAGGGCAGGTTGAACGGCACCGACAGGCGGCCCTTGGGGTGCGGCGGCTTGGCCGGCGCCTCCGACGGTTCGGCCCAGCGGCCTTTGAACAGCGTACCGCGTCCCAGCCGCTTGCCGCCCGACGTGCAATCGATCCACCCGACGGTCATCGGCCAGCGCGGGCCCGCCTCCTTCAAGCCGTGGATGAACTGATCGATGTCGCTGATCCGTTCGCTCTCACAGTAGATCCAGGGTGACGGCACGCGGGCCAGGCGAAAGCCGACCTCGAGAATGTGGCCGGTCAGGCCCATGCCGCCCAGCGTGGCCCGGAACAGCTCGCGCTCCACCGTCGGAGAACAGGTCACCACCCGACCGTCGGCCACGCGCAGGGTCAACGCGGTGACGTGGGCGCCAAAACAGCCTTCCCGGTGGTGGTTCTTGCCGTGAATGTCGGCGGCCACCATCCCGCCCAGCGTCACGTACTGCGTGCCGGGTGACACCGGCGTGAAAAATCCCTGCGGCAAGAACACCCGGTACATGTCGCGCAGGGACAGCCCGGCCTCGGCGCGGATGTGCCCGGTCTGCGGATCAAAAGCCAGGATGCGATCGGCCAGCGTACTGTTGGCGACCTCCTGGTCCCCGCGCGCCGGCAGCGACGAATCGCCATACGAACGGCCCAGGCCCCGCGACAGGGGACGGTCCAGCGTCAGGCGCGCCAGATCCTCGGAGCGCACCTCGCGCCCCGGCAGCACCGGGGAACGTCCCCAACCCGAAAGCGTCGATGTCGTCGTTCCGTTCAAGCTGCACGGAATCTACCAGCTTGAGCGACGGTGTCCTATGGATGCTCGGGTGACTTACGGCCGTTCGCCATCGGGGACCAATGTCACCACCATCTCGACGCGGCGGTTGGCCTCGCGCCCGGCGGCGTCGGTGTTCGCCGCGATGGGACGGGTCGACCCGTAACCGGCGGCCCCCAGCAGCTTGCCGTCCATGTGGTGCGCCCCCTGGACATACGCGGCCACGGCGGCGGCGCGCGAGGTCGACAGCTCCCAGTTGTCGCGAAAACGGTTGCCGCTGGCGCGGGTGTCGTCGGTGTGGCCTTCCACGCGCAGGGGCAGTCCCAGGCCCACCAGCTCGTCGGCGATGACGTCCAGCACCGGGATCATCTCCGGGCGAATGGCCGCTTGCGACGGATCGAAGAAGTGCGAGGCTGACAGGCGCACCGTCAGGTGATCGTGTTCGATGTCGACCTGGACGGCGGCCTTTTCGGGGCGCAGCTGCAGGTATCGGCTGAGCCGTTTGTCGATGCGCTTGCGAACCAATTCGGCGGCGGCGCGCTGGCGGGTCTTGGGCACGTCGTTGACACCGCCCCGGGTCTCCTTGCACTTGCCGCCCTCTGTGGGCGGGCCTTCGAAGATGGGCATCTTGTCGATGCCGCCCGTGCCCTGAAAATGCAGCGCGAACTTGATCGACTGCACCACGGTGGCCATTTTCTTGTTGTCGACGCGGCTGATCGAATACATGACCACGAAGAAGGCGAACAGCAGCGTGATGAAATCGGCGTACGACACCAACCAGCGCTCGTGGTTCTCGTGCTCTTCTTCGTGCTTCTTCTTGGCCATGCCCTACTTCTTCCCTTTGTCGTCGGCGCCGTGGCCGGCGTGACCACCGGCGTAGGCGGCCAGCTTTTCTTCCAGGACCCGCGGGTTGAGGCCGGCCTGAATCGACAACACGCCTTCGGCGATGATGGTCTTGCGCTCGCGTTCCAGCACCAGCTTCCGTTTCAGCTTGTTCGCCAGCGGCAAGAACAACAAATTTGCCAGGCCGACGCCGTACACCGTGGCCACGAAGGCAGTGGCGATGCCGCCGCCCAGTTTCGACGGATCCGACAAGTTTTCCATGACGTGGATGAGGCCCAGCACGGCGCCCAGGATGCCGACGGTGGGGGCGAAACCGCCCGCCGATTCGTAGACCTTGGCACCCACCACGCCCTCCTCGAATTCGGCGTGCACCTGCGCTTCCAACGAATCGCGGGCCACCGCGGCGTCAACGCCGTCGACCAGAAAGCCGACCGCCCGTTTCAAGAAGGGATCTTTGATCTCCGCCAGGCGCTGCTCCAGAGCCAGCACGCCCTCGCGGCGGGCCACGCCGGCCAGATCGACGATCTGTTTGATCAGCTCGGGGATGTCGCTCTTCTTGTTCTTGAAGGCCTCTTTCCCCATCTTGAGGCCGCGCACGAAGTCAGGCAGCGGGAACGCCACCGCGACCGCGCCGACGGTGCCACCGATGACGATGATGGCCGCCGTGGCCTGCATCAACGACCCGGCATGCCCACCCTCCAGCGCCTGCCCCCCCAGGATGCAAGCGATGGCAAAAACGATCCCGCCAATAGACGTTATATCCATTATGAACCTTCGCTCTCGGTGTCGGCGCCTATGGCGCTGCCCAGCGAGGCGACCACGTCTTGTTGATCCGCGCGCACACCCGGTCCCTGCAGGACGCGGTGGCGAAAAGCGGCGGCCCGGTCGACGACCTCTTCCACCGACTCCTTGACCATGATCCGATCGCCGGTCGTCAGCGTGATGACCGTGTCAGGCGTCTTTTCGACAGTGACGATGAGATCCGTATTGATCACCACCTCGCTGCCCACGAGTCGTGTCAGAAAAATCATCCGGTTACCCATACCTATCCAAGCATTGCTTCCATCGGCGGTTCCCCGCCGAACCCTTAAGCCCAGGAACCCGCGGAGGGGAGAGCACCCTCCCCCCCGCTTTTCACGTCTTTGCCCACTCCCTCCGCGATGTTCGCGAAGCGAACGAGCCACCCGATACGACCGCCAGAGCGAGCGCAGCGAGCGAGTCTTTCCCCGGGAGGCGCGGCTCTGCCGCGCCGGCGCGCTCCACCCACACCCAGGGGGGGCCCGCGGGGGGGTGCAGCAGCACCCACCCGCGCAGCGAGCGCAGCGAGCGAAGGTTATCGCTTGATGTTCATCAACTCGACCAGCAGCGCGTCGGCCGTGGTGACCGTCTTGCCGTTGGCCTGATAGGCCCGCTGCGCGCTGATCATGCGAACGAACTCGTTCGCCAGATCGACGTTGGACAGCTCCAGCGCCCCGGAGGCCAGGCTGCCCCGGCCGCCCGTCGACGGACCGCCCAGCGTGGCCTGCCCGGACTGCGGGTTGGTGGCGAACAGGTTGCCACCCACGCGGTCCATCTTGTCGGGCGCCTGCATGACCGCGGTGGCGATCTGGCCCAGGACCCGCGTCTCGCCGTTGGTGAACGCGCCGTTGATCTTTCCTTCGTTGTCGATGGAAAGGTGCGACAGCGAGCCAGCGGAGAACCCGTCCTGGCTCATCTTCGACGTCCCCGACGGGCTGGAGAACTGGGTGACACCCAGCAGTCCGGTCCCGGGAGGCACGGCCCCGGTGGCGTCGCCGAAGTTCAGATTGATGGCCTGGGCGGCGGGCATGTTGGGGAAGGTGGCGCTGATGGTGCCCGTCGACGCCGTCAACGTGCCTGTGCCGGCCGGATCGAAGGTCAGCGTTCCGGTGCCCACCGGGGCAGCGACGCCCGCGGTCAGCGCGTTCCAGCTCCAGGTGTTGGCCGCGGTCTTGGAGTAATAGACGTCGACCTGGTGAGCCGCCCCCGACGCGTCAAACACGGTGACGCTGTTGGAGAAGTTCGAGGTCGAGCCGGGGTTGGCCGGATCGAAGGCCGCCGCGATGACGGGAGCCTCGGCGTCCAGGTTGGCCTGGACACTGACCGACGTGGTCGCCGCTGGCGGTGACATGGAGTTTCCGACCTTCAGATCGCCGGTCGACGTGGACAGCTTGCCGGTGGCGTCAGCCACGTAACCCTGGACGGTGAGGCCTTCCAGGTTGACCAGGTTGCCGGTGTTGTCGACGGTGAACTGTCCGTTGCGCGTGTAGAACGAACCGGACTCTCCATTGTGCGATCCCTTGACGGCAAAGTAGCCGTTGCCCTGGATGGCGATGTCGGTGGCGAGACCGGTGTTCGACAGCGCCCCCTGGGTGATGATCCGCTGGATCGATTCCAGCTGAACACCCAGGCCGACCTGGGACATCCCGCTGCCGGCGCCGATCAGCTGTTGCGCCATGGCGTCCGCGAAAGCGGCGCGGCTGGCCTTGAAGCCGACGGTGTTCGAGTTTGCGATGTTGTCGCCAATCACCGACAGATCGGTGCTGCTGGCGTCGAGGCCCGTGGCCCCCGTGTACATGGACGATATGAGACTCATTGCGTGCTCCTTTCACTGATTGACGTGATGTCGGACATTTTGATCTGGGTTCCGTTGACACTGAGTTGGGGAATTCCGTTGGTGTACGTGACACCGGTGACCGCACCTTTCGAGTGCAGGTCGGTGGCGACCGACGCGCCCGAAGAGTCGGTGGCGACGACCTTCATGGTGTACGTGCCGCCTGGCTGGGGCGTGCCCGAGTCGTTCTTGCCGTCCCAGATGATCTGGATGGGTCCGGCGTCCTGCGCGCCCAGGTTCAGCGTGCGGACAACGTGCCCGCTGCTGTCCAGGATGGTGGCGGTGACCGTGGCGGCGTTGCCCGCCAGCGTTCCTTGCGACACCGTGGCCAGCCCCTGCTGGTGATCCAGCGACTCGGTCTTGTACTCGACGTCCTTGCCGATGAAGTTGACGTACTGGGTCTGCGTGTTGTTGGCCTGGGCCAGCAGCAACGTGTCCAGGCGGGTGTTGGTCCCTTGCGCCGCTTCCAGCGACGAGAACTGCGCCAGCTGGGCCACGAACTGGCCGTTGTCCGTGGGCGCCGTGGGATCCTGATTGGCCATCTGGGCCATCAGCAGCTTGAGAAAATCGTCCTTGCCCAGATTGCTCTTCCCGATGGGATCGGCCGTGGTGGGCGCGATGTCGGGGGCGTTGCTGATTCCTGGGATGGCGGCAGGCATGGTCATTCTCCTTATGCAGTCACGTGCAGACGGCCACCGAGCGTGACGGCCGAGGCCGGGGCGCGGTTGGCGGAAACAGGGATGGCGCGCGATGGATCGGAAACCGGTGCGGGCGGGGGCGTGCTGTCGCGGCGATCGGACTCCAGCTGGCCGTCGCGCGGCGCCGACTGGCCCGATTCGAATCCGCCCAGCGACAGACCTTCGCTGGCCAGGGCGATGCGCAGCTCTTGCGGGCGAATCTCCAGCGCCTGCGTGGCGGTGCCTTCAAAGCGCACGTCCGCGACGCCGTCCTTGATGCGCAGGTGCAAGGTGATCTCACCGGCGGCGCCGGCGTCCAGCGACACGCGCGCGGCGTCGTTCATCAGCGCGCCATGCAGCGAGGGATCTTCCGCGGCCTGGGCCCAGAAGGCGCCGGCCGGGGTCGGCATGGGCGCCGCCTCGAACAGCGCGGGCAGATGCGCGCCGGGCGACAGGCTCAGCGACTGCGACGTCAGGTGTCCGCCCAGCGTGCCGGCATCGACGGTGAACGGTTTGGCGGCCGCCAGCGTCTCGGGCGGCGGGGGAAGAGGCGGCACCGCGCTCGAATGCGCGGCGACCTTGGCGGTGGTTGCGTCGGATTCCTGGGCGGCGCGGGCGGAAGCGGCAGCGCGCGTTGTCGTCGGCGTGGCCGCACCGTCGGTGGCGGACGCGGGCGCGTCGGGTTTTGCGGCGGCGCCGGGCTGCGCGCTCTTGTCGTGAGACGCGGCGGTCGCCGTCGAGAATCCGGGCAGCGAGGCCGGCGCCGCGGCGTCGTTCGTGAACCGAGCCTGCGCGGCGGCCAGCGACCCGGTCAGCTGGCCGGTCTTGGCGACGGCGGCGGACCGGGTGGCGGCGACGGGGCTTGCGCTGCGAGGGGTGGACTCGGCCATCGACGCGGCGAAGGCGGCGGCCAGGGGATTGACTTGCGGGGCACGCTCGGGCGAAACGCTGGCGGCGGAAACGGAGTCGGACACCGATTCGGACACCGGCTCGTCTTCGGAAGGCGACGTCTGGTCCTGAGCGGATTCCTGGGCATCGGATCTGTCAGCCGGCGGCGGCGTGGGCCGACCGGGGCGCGACGCCGCTGCCTTGGCCTGGGCCGGGGCGCGGGACGAATCGGTGATCGTCTTTTCTATTTTTTCGCCCCCCTTATCGGTGGCGAAAAGCGAGCCGATAGATCCTGTTGAAGGCAGCGCGGGCGCGGCGGGCGCAAGAACGGACCGGGAGCGATCCGGGGGCGAAGCCTGACCTTTCGCCGCCGGCGAAACAAAAGAAACGGGCGCTCGCCCCGCGCGAAGCGGGGCCGGCGGAACCGGCGAGGTAGCTGGCGACGCGGGCGACACCAGCGACACCGGCGAAATCGATGAACTGACCAGAGTGGTCGCCGCGGACGACAGCGCGGTTGCCGCCACCTTGCCGGCAACGAACGAAGGCGATGGCGGTGACGATGACAAGCGCCCTTCGGGTTTCGCCAGCAGCCCAGCCGCGGCGACAGCGCCGGTGCCCACTGGCTGTGCACGCAGCGCTGCTGTCGCGGCGCCACCTGGCTGCGCATGCAGCGCTGCTGCCGCGGCGCCACCAGGCTGCGCAGACAGAGTCGCGGCCTTGCCGCTGACCGGTCCAGCGGGTGGCACTGCGTCCACGAGCGCCGCCGATGCGTTCGCGGCCGGTGCCTCCGGCGTCTGGACGGATGGTGCCGATGAGTTCGCCAGGCGGAGCTCGCTCGACCAGCGGCTGCCCACGCCCAGAGACATCCGGCGTGGGGCCTCGGTCTCTGTCGTCTTCTCCGCATGGGTCGCCGGGACATCGGTCAGCGCAGCCGCGTGTGGATAGAATCCTTGGGCGGCGACACGATCTCCCTGTGCCCCTTGCTTGAGAGACAATCCCGCGCCGGTAACAACATCTCCCTCTGCCGTTTTCCGGAGCGATCGTGCTTCACCGGCAACGAACTCTCCCTCTTCTTCTTGCGGAAGCCGCAGTCCTTCGGCGGCAACAAGAGTTCCTTGCGCCCCTTGCTTGAGAGGCAATCCGTCGGCGGGAACAAGATCTCCCTCGCCGGCAACAGATGCTCCTTCTCCCGGAACCGAATCTCCCTCGCCGGCAACAGACGCTCCCTCTCCCGGAATAGAATCTCCCTCGCCGGCCACAGACGCTGCCTCTCTCGGAACAGAATCTCCCTCTCCCGCTTGAGGGAGAGGGTCGGGGTGAGGGCCTGCCGCCACATCAAGCTTCGCGCGGAGCCCCTAAAAGGCAGGCCCGTCGCACACAGGTTGCAACGATAATACCAGGACTCGGTAGCCATGACCTGTCATGAACCCGTCATTGCGAGCCTCCTGGCGAAGCAATCCAGGGCC
>JAXDMH010000071.1:0-5696 GCA_034666225.1 Myxococcales bacterium | reverse complement strand
TGGGATGGAAAGCGGAAAAATCCAGCGTCATGCACCAGGTGGCCGACGCCGCCGCCGCCGACCTGGGTGTGGGGACCAGCCTCATCCCGGATTCAACCGGCAAGGTCGAGCTGACCGACGCCGAGCTGAGCAAGCTGACCACGTACATGCGCCTCATCGGCGTGCCCCCGCAGCGCAACGGCGAGGATCCCGCGGTTCGTCACGGCGAGCAGGTGTTCAAGACGGTCGGCTGTTCCAAGTGTCACGTCACCGACGTGGTGACCGGCACCAGCCATCCCTTCGCCGAGCTGCGCGGCCAGGCCGTGCGCCCCTTCACCGATCTTTTGCTGCACGACATGGGCGCCGATCTGGCCGACAGCAGCGGCGTGGCCTATGACGACAAGCCGGGCGCGCCGCCGTCGGCCTCGGAGTGGCGCACGCCTCCGCTGTGGGGCCTGGGCCTTTACAAGGTGGTCAACGGCCACACCGGCCTGCTGCACGACGGCCGCGCCGCTGACGTGACCGAGGCGGTGCTGTGGCACGGCGGCGAGGCCACCGACATCCGCAATCGTTTTGTCGCGCTGCCCGCGGCGGATCGCGCGGCGCTGGTGTCGTTCCTCATGTCCCTCTGATTTTCTGACGAGGTTTCAACCGATGAGCAGCAACCAGAGTCGGTCGATTTTCTGGGCGACTGGGGCCGTGGCTTGTCTATTGACGGCGGGGGGCGGCTGTTCGGATCTGCCGGGCGCCAGCAACATCGACGGTCCCGACGCCGCCCGCGGCAAGACCGGGGGGACGGGTGGCAGCGCCAACGCCGGGGGCACGGGCGGTTCGGGCGGCGGCAGCACATCGATCGGCAGCGGCGGCGCTGGCACCGACGCAGCCGTTGATGTCGCCACGGGCAGCGATGCGTTTTCATCCACCGGGGGCAGCGGCGGCGTCATCGCCGCGGGCACCCTTCCCGGCGGGCCCAGCGACGGTTGCCACACCGCGGCCGCTGCCGGCGACACGCCGGGGAAATGGGTGCTGCACAAGATCGACGTCGCCGGTGTGGCCGCCGAATTCATGTCGGGCGGCAAGGAATACGGCACGCAGGCCGGCTATGACTTCAACCACCGAAACTATTTTCTGAAGCTGCCCAAGAATTACGACAACACCCGCGCCTATCCGCTGGTGATGTCGGGCGGCGGCTGCGGCGCCACCAACGGCGTCAGCGGCAACGGCGGCGGAGCCAACGCCTTGCCCGACGATCAGGACTTCGCCGTGCAGGTGGGCCTCAGTTACGTCTACCCGCAAAACGCCGGAGCCTGCTTCGCTGACGGTTTCGCCGACACGCCGGACCTTCCCTATTTCGACGCCGTGCTGGCCGAGGTGGCAAAGAGCAGCTGCGTCGACAAGGGCAAGGTCTTCATGAGCGGCTTTTCCAGCGGCGCCTGGGAGACGTACATGCTCAGCTGCGCCCGGGCCGGCGTTATCCGCGGCGTCGGCACGCAGGCGGGCGGCCTGCGTTCGGTGCGGCCACCGTGCACGGGCGTCCCCGTCGCCGCGTTCCTGACCGCCGGCACCAACGACGCCAACCCCATCCACAACGTCGATGCCAAGACCGGCTTTGACTCCGGCTCCGCCCCCGCCCGCGACGTCATCCTGAAGACCAACGGCTGCACCACCACCGAGACCGCGCCGTACACCTCCGACAAGGCGCCCGCCACCTGGAACTGCAAGCAGTACACCTCGTGCCCCAAGGCCTATCCCGTCATCTGGTGCGAGATCCCCGGAGGTCACGGCGCCGGCTCTCCGTCGGCGTTCTGGCCCTTCTGGAACGCGTTGCCGCAGCCCTGAGGCCCCAGGCCGGGTCTTGGGTTAACATCGCGACCGTGGCTGGCCGTGTTTGTTCACCGGCGGTTGGTGTTCTTGCCCTGTGGTGCGCCGCGTGTGCCCTGGCGCTGGGCGCCTGCGGCTGCGGGGGCGGTTCCGGTGCTCCCGGCTCGGGCGGCACCGGCATCGACGGGGCGGCCGGTCAGGTGGGCGGCGGCGGCGGTGCCTTCGGCGGCGCATCGGGTGCGACCGGCTCCGGCGGCGCCGCTGGTGGTGACGGGGGCAGCGCCGTCGACATGGCGGGTCCGTCACCCGACACGCAGCCCGAGACCGCCGCTCCTGATCTCCCGGCCGGCGAGACAACCGCCATGTGCACCCCGTGCACCGACTATGCGCCCGCCACGCTGACCGGCAGCGTGCAGGACGCCACGTTGAACCAGCTGTCGGGCATCGCGGTCAGCCATCGCAATCCTGGCGTGCTGTTCGTGCACAACGATCGCACCGCCACCGTCTTCTGGGCGGTCAGCCCGGCCGGCACGCTGCTGGCCACGTTCAATTACACCGGCGTCACCGTCCGCGACGTCGAGGACATCGCCGTGGGCAGCTGCCCCGGGGGGACGTGCGTCTACCTGGCCGACATCGGCGGCAACCTGGCCCCGCGCCCGGACTACACCATCGTGCGGGTGCCCGAACCGGTGGTGGCCGCCGGCGGCACCGCAGCGCCGGTCAGCGTGGCCGCGGAAAAGCTGGTCTTCACCTATCCCGACGGGGCCCTGCACAACGCCGAATCGCTGTTGATCGACCCGCGCAGCGGCACGCTGTACATCATCGACAAGGTGAACGCCGGCATGCACAGCACCGCCTATCGATTGCCGGCCGGTTTTGGCGGCGCGCCGGTGGTGGCGATCAAGATCGGCGAGCTGCCGGTGCCGATGGCCAACGACACGCCGGCCACCGCCGCCGACGCGCATCCATGCGGCACCGGGTTCATCCTGCGCACCAACAACACCGCGTACGAATTCCGCATCGCCGCCACCGCCCCGTTCGAAGACGCCTTCAAGGCCACGCCGATCGCGGTCCCGGTTGGCCAGGAACAGCAGGGCGAAGGCGTCAGCTATCAACCCGACGGTCGCGGTTTCTACACCACGACCGAGGGGAACACCCCGCCCATCCACCACACGGCTTGCCGCTGATCGCGCCGCGCCGCTGCCGCGTGATCAGCGCAGGGCGAACAGGCGCGCCGAGCCGGCGTCGATCCGGGCGCTCAGCGCGCCGAGGGCCGTCGAGGCGGCGCCGCTCCACAGATCGGTCACGTCGTAACTGGTCGCCGCGTCGAGGCCGGCGCGCGTCAGATCGACCGACGCCATGACCGCCGCAGGGCCAAAGTTGAAGACCGCCAGATAGGTCGCGCCGCCTTCGTGCAGGACCAGCGCGCTGGATGGGTCAGTGCCGGTGTTTCCCTCGACGGGGCGAAAGGCCGTGCCCAGTCGGGCCACGTCGTTGATCCGGTTGTTGGTCAAGTAGGCGCGGGCCAGCGCCTGCGCGGTCGCGCTGGTCAGATCGTCGCCGTTCAAGAACACGGTGCCGGAAACCACCGCCGACACCAGCCGGGACATGTTGTCGGTGGCGGAGAATCCCGCAAACACCATCTGGTCGGGATCGTTGAACCGATAGAGGTGTCGGTTGATCCACCAGCCGTACGATGCCGAGTTCATCTGGTAATGGGTGCTGGTCAGTCCCAGCGCGGCGCCGAAGACATCGCACGAAACGCGGCGGGCGTGCGCAAACCCGTGGGGGAAGATCGGCGCGATCGATTCGCTGATGAACATCGTGCCGGCGATGCGGTCGACGACGTACTGCATGCCCTGGTTGTAAGCCTGGATCCCGGTCTCGACCTCGGGATCGAAACGAACGCTGCTCTCCAGGGACCCGTGGGTGAGAAAGTCCAGCTTGACGTACTCGAACCCGCGCATCTTGAATTCGTCGATGAACTTGTTGATGCGGGCCTTGGTCCCGGGGTGGGTCGGATCGATGGCATAGGCGTGGTCCAGCTCGATCGGCTGACCGCTGCCGTTTCTCAGCCAGACGTCGCTGTAAACGTAGAACGATCCTTCGACCTGTCTGGTCGCCGATTTCCCCCAGTCCACGAACGGGGTCCAGTAGATGCCGGCCTTCTGTCCGTTCGCATGGCAGTGCGCCACGAAGGCATCCAGCTGGTCACCGCTGAGGTTGTCCCAGTACGAGTCGAGGTTGATGTACACGACCCCCTCATTGGCAAAGCCGGCACCTTGCAGGTTGCCTTTCACGAAATCCGAAACGCCGATGGCCTGCTGGTACGTGACCTTGTCCTGCAGCGTCCCCCAGCTGTTCCAGCCGAAGGGGACGCCCCCGTTCCACGCCAGCGGCGGCCGAATGGCCAGGTTGGCCGCGGCGTACTCTTCCATCAGGTCGCGCCAGTCGGGCGCATAGCCCACGAAGATGGTCGGCGATGCGATCGACCTTCCCGTCACCTTGCCGTGCGGCAGCACGTCGCGCGTCCAGGCCGGGTCGGCGGCACCGCCGAAGGCGTTCATCGCGTCCAGCTTGCCCTTGCTGCCGACATAGAAGATGCCGGTCTTCCAGGTGTCGTGCGTGACGGAGCCAAAGACGATGCCGTTGCGGGTGGCGTTGTCATAGATCGCGGCCACCTCGTAAGACGTGCCGGCGCTGGCGCTGGCGCTGGTGATGGCGCGAGCGTCGTAGGTGACCCAGGCGTCGTTGTCGAAGGGAACCTGCAGGACGCGCACGTCGCCACCGCTGCCAACGTCCACGCCGCCGGGCGTGTTCATCACCACCGGTGAGATCCAGTTCGTGGCCAGTCCGTCGCCGATCACGGTGGCGCGCGCCAGAAACTTGTTGCCACCGTCCATCACGAACAACTGTTCGATGGTGGGCAGGCCTGCAGCCGTGCTGGTGACCACCGCCTGGTTCCCGCGGACCACACAGCTGCGTGTCCGGTACATCGTGGTCGTCGTGTACGTCGCCAGCTGCACGCCAGCGTAAAAGTTCGCCACCTTCCTGGCGCCGTCATAGAAGAACGAAGCGGTGCCGGCGGCCAGGTCGTAGTCGACGCGGACCTTGCCGTTCGCCCAGCTGACCACGTTCCCGATCGGCGTGCAGGGCTGTGGAATCACGGCGGGGCCGTCGCTCACGGTGACGTCGGCCGGCGCGTCCGGGCTTGATGCGTCGCTGGTGAACAGGTCGACCGGGCCGCCACTCGGTACGTCGCCGGCAAGCGGCGGCGCGTCCCGGGCATCGACGATCGCGGCATCGTCCGAACCGACGCTGCCGATTGATCCAGGCGAACAGCCAGACGCCGCCCAGGTCAGAGCGATCGACGCGGCACATGCGAGCGGTCGGCCGAGCATGGACGGCCCTAGAGTATCAGCGCACCGCTCTCAGGCGAAGAGCGCTAGCGCTGACGCTTGAATCGCTGCGCAAACAATCGTATCAAGGCTCCGAGATGATCATTGGCGACAACGCGCTCCGCCTCCTCTCAGGGGGCCACGAGGTCTGACGCGCGATGCTCTTCACGGAGCCGGCTTTTCTCTTCTTGTTCCTCCCTGGGCTGCTGGGCGCCTATTTCCTCGTTCCCAACCGGTGGCGGAACCTACTGCTTACTGGCGCAAGCCTGCTCTTCTATGGATTCGGGGAATACCGCTTCCTGCCACTCCTGGTGTTGTCCATAGCCGTCAACTACGTCTTCGCGATATGGATCGAGAGGAAGCGCACCAGCCGCTGGCACGGCGTGATCCTCGGTCTGGGCATCGCGAGTGACCTCGCTCTGTTGCTGATTTTCAAGTACGCCGGCTGGTTTGTCGAAAGCGTCAACGTCGTCCTCGCCTTACTGAGCGTGCAGCCAT
>JAXDMH010000070.1:0-11708 GCA_034666225.1 Myxococcales bacterium | reverse complement strand
GGATGGACGAACATCTCGCCCACCACCTGGCGTACGAACTGCGGCCCGCCCGGCAATCCCCAGGCTTCACCGCGCACCGCGGACGCGACGTCGGCCAGCGTATCGGCGCCGGCCACCTTCTTCGACGCCAGCCATTCAACCGCCGGCGCAAAGGCGATGGGATGCGTGCGCTCCGCTTCCGTCAACGGCGTGCGCGCGATGTCCGCGGTCAATGTCTCCTTGTCGATGTTCCCGCCGAAAGGATTGGACGCGTCGGGCTTGGCGCCTTTCGGCGGAGCGTCCTCGGGCGGTGGGTCGGCGATCATGAAGTTGGCGTGGTAGGCGGCGAAGTCCAGCGCCGCCCGCGTGGGCCGGCTGATCTGGCGGACCAGCACGCTGGACGTGGTGCGGGCATAGCCATCGTTCAGCGTGGCGACGTCGGCGTGGGTGAATGGCACGTCGCTTTTGCCGGCCGGGCCCCAGGGTGATTTGCCGAGGCCCAGGTGGCAGGCGGCGACGGCGGTCATGGACAGCGCCAGCAGGACCGGCGCGCGCGATTCAGTTCGGATCATAGCGTCCCCTTCGGTAGTTCCACATGACCCGCAAGACGCGCAGGCCGTACGTGATCGGATTCAGATGGGAGACCTCGTCGCCATAGTGGGTGGGCACCGGCGCCTCGGCGACGGCGAAGCCGCGGGCACGGGCGGCGGCGATCACCTCCAGGTCGAAATCAAAGCTGTCGGACAGCCGGCCAAAGGGGATGGCGCTCAAGGTCCGTCGACCGTACAGCAGATACCCGCTGTGATAGTCGGTCAGCGCCAGCCCCAGCGTGGCATTTTCGATCCGGTTCAGCACGGCATTGGCCACGATCTTGTACAGGGGCATGCCGCCCGTTCTGGCCGTTCCCGAGGCGATGCGCGACCCTTGCAACAGATCCAGTCGCCGCGCCCGCAAGGTTTCGATCAACATGGGCAATGCCTCCGGGCTGTACTGCCCGTCGGCATGAACGCAGGCGACGATCTCCGGATCGCTCTTCTGCGCCTGGGCCAGCCCGTCCTTCATGGCCGCACCGTAACCGCCGTTCCGGGGGCGGTCGACAAGTTCGATCGCGCAACGTCCGGCGGGCAGGGCGGCCACCACGTCGCGCGTGTCGTCGGTGCTGCCGTCGTTGACCACGACGATCCGCTCCAGCGCGGGGAGACCGACGCCGGTCACCCGCTGCACCACCTTTTGCAGGTGTCGGCCGGCGTTATACGCCGGGATGACGACCACGATGCCCATGCCCGGTATTCGTCGTCGCCCTGGTCGCTAGCCGCCGCTGGCCTTGCGCACGGGCGGGACGGCGGCCAGCGCCGCTTCGCTCTCCAGAAGTGGCCGATAGCGGGTCAGGTAGTCGTTGACGATCTCCGGCAGCATCTGCGGCAACGTCGTGTGCGGATTCCAGCTGAGCAGCCGGCGGGCCTTGGCGATGTCCGGGATGCGTTCGGTGGTGTCGTCGTAGCCGTCGCCGTAGAGTTGTTGGGCCGACACCGATTCAAAGCGGGCTGGCGGTGCCTGCGGATCGGCTTCGGCGAAGGCGTGCGCCAGCGCCTCGCTCAGGGCGCGGATGGTGACATCGTTGGCGGGATTGCCCAGGTTCAGCACCTCTCCGCGGCACACGCTGGGACGCTCGGCGATGCGCACCACCGCGTCGACGAAGTCATGCACGGAGATGAACGTGCGGCGCTGGCCACCGCCGTCGACCAGGGGCAGCGCCTGCCCGCGCAGAAGGGCGTTCATGAATGACGCCAGCACCCGCGGCACGCCTTCACCGTCGATGCCGGGAAGAAAATCCATGCGCGGCCCGATGACGTTGAACGGGCGAACGATGGTGAAGTTCAAATCGCCGTGCTGGCCATGGGCCCAGATCACCCGCTCCAGAAGCTGCTTCGCGCAGGCGTACGTCCACCGTTCGCGGTGCAGCGGGCCCAGGAAAAAGCCCGACCGCTCTTCATTCATTTCATCCATGGGACGGCCAGTCGCGTCCAGCGCCAGCCGTCCATAGACCTCGCAGGTCGAAAAATGAATCAAGCGATTGCCGCGCGCCGCGCAGGCCTTCACCAGCGGGACGAGCTCGGTATAGTTGGCGTCGATCACCTCCAGCGGCTTGCTGCTGTAAAGCGACGGATTGCACAGCGCCGTCAGCGAGATCACCGTCGGGCAACGCCCGGTGACCTCGTCGATCAGCCCGGGCGCATCCAGGCGGGCCTCGATGCGGTGGACGCCCGCGCCGTCATCGGCGGTCGCCAACTTGCTGAGGTTGACGTCCACCGCTTCGATCTCGCATTCGATGCGTGCCCGCAAGGCGGGCACGAGGTGCGAGCCGAGAAAGCCGCCCGCGCCGAGAACCGCGATCCGTGGCAAGGCCATTACGTCTTCTTGCGGCCTTTCCGGCTGCTGGTCTTCTTGGCCTTGGTCTTCGCCTTGGACTTCTTGGCGTGGGTGGCCGCCGGTTTTTCGTCGTCGGTGGCGTCGTCCTTGTCCGCCGTTTCGGTGGCCGCCGTCGCCGCGGGCGCCTCGTCTTTGTCCGCGCCTTTGTCCTTGTCTTTGCCAGCGGCAGGCGTCTCGGCCACCGCTTCCTTCTCGTCGCCTGCCGGCTTCTGCGTGGCCACGGCCGTCGGGATAAAGATGTCCGGCCAGCGATCGTTGCCCGAATGGAACGTCAGGCGGGCCGCGCTGTCGGGCGGGGTGCCCACCTCCCACAGATAGATTTCATAGTCGGCGATGTCGTGGTCGTGGCCGCGCTGGGTGATGCCCCAGACCAGGAACTTCCCGTCGACGGAGAACTGCGGAAAATACTCGTGCGAGCGTCGCCCGGGCATGTCCATGAAGCGCAGCTCGTCGTCGGACAGCTCCTTCGCCGGCTTGCCGTTCTTCATCGGCATGCGGAAGACCTCGCTGCCGCCGTTGCCGGTGGGGTTCACCCAGAAGACCGAACTGCCGTCGGGCGTCCAGTTGATCTGGCAGCCAAGACCGGTCTTGCGCCAGGTCTTCTTCTTGATGTCCCAGATTCCGGTCTCTCGCTTTGATCCGCGCAGGGTGATGGCGATGTACTTACCGTCGTGCGACATCTCCGGCTGTTGCAGCAACGCCCCGTCCAGATCGGAGACGCCTGCGCTGTCCATCAGCTCGGTCTCCTTGTCAGAACCCAGCTTGGTTTTGAAGATCTTCGTCCCGCGCACAAAGATGATCTCGCTCTGTCCGATGAAACTTCCCCAGCTGGCGTTCTCGACCACCTTGGTGATGTCGGTGCCGTCCGGCTTGATGGTGTAAAGATCCCATTTGTCGCTGTCGTTGGCGTCGCGCTCGCTGACCCAACCCTTCTTACTGCGGCAAAACAGAATCTTCGATCCGTCGGGAGAAAAGCGGGGGAACCAGTCGACTTCCTCGCCCTTGGTGATGGATTTGACGTTTGACCCGTCGGTGTCCATCACGAACAGATCGTGGTTGCCGTTGCGCGAGCTGGACCAGACGATCTGGCCTTTGACCTTCTCGCCAAGGTTGGTCATCGCCTCTTTCTCGGCGTCGCTGGGCTTTTCCTTGCTGCCGGTGGGGGCGGCCCCGCCCATGCTGGCGCAGCCCAACCCTGCGGCCGCCAGCAGCCCGATCCCTAACAGCGCTCGCCCCGTCCCCCGTCCCGAAAGACGATGGGCGCGGGCGCGCGACGTTGATTCGCAGTTTGATGTCATTTCCAGTTCCCTTCTTGCGCTAACGGTTGAACCTGGCCGCCCCGAATGGTCTGGGGGGCTGCCTCAGGAGAAACGACGGGGAAACACCGGGCGAAACCTTCGCGGACGCCCACCGGTTGATAGCCGATCTCGCGGGTCGCCCGGGCCGGATCCAGGTCGGCGTCGTTGACGATGCCGGCGATTGCGCTGCTGGTCAACGGCGGCCTGTCGACGATCAGGCGCATGGCCAGCGCCACCAGGCGACACAGCCAGACCGGCAGGTGCACGAACGGTCGATCGGCGGCGTGGTGCCGCAACATCAGGTGCGCAAGGTCCCCCATGGAGATCGGCTCGCCGCCGCTGAAGTTGTAGGTCTTGCCGAAGCTGACGTCGCTGCCGGCCAGGCGCAACAGGCCGTCGACGATGTCGCCTGCAAAGACCGGGCGCTTGATGGCCCGGCCGTCGCCGATGAAGGGGACCACGGGAAATCGCCTGAGGTAGTCCAGGAACATCACGAACTCTTGCCCGCCGGTCTCGTCGTAGACCAGCGTGGGGCGGATGATGGTGTGCTGGAACGCGGCTTCGCCGGCCACCAGATGCTCGGCCTGCAGCTTGGATTCGGCGTACAGCGTCCGGTGCGGGTACGTCACCGACGCCGACGAGACATAGATGAAATGACGGACCCTGGCCGCCGCCGCGGCAGCCACCAGGTTGGCCGTGCCCTGGCGATTCACCCGGTCGAACACCGTCGGATCGGACGAGATGATCACCGCCGCCAGGTGGAAAACCGTGTCGACGCCGTCGCACGCCCCTTGCAGCGAATCACCGACGCTGACGTCGCCCTCGCGGATCTGGCAGCCCAGCCCGGCCAGGCGCGCCCGCAAGGGATCGCCCGGCAGCACCAACGCGCGCACCGACCATCCCGCGTCGACAAGGCCCCGCACCAGGCGCGAACCCATGACGCCCGCCGCGCCGGTGACAAGGACCGTGCGGCCGGCAGCGGAACCGACGGAGAGCCTCGCCGGTCGAATCGTGCCGTCAGTGGTCATGGAACTAGTGCGCTCCCGACGCTGGCAAGACGTTCCAGTCGATCGGCTTCCAGTCGCCGACGGCCAGCTCGCGCGAGGCGAACTCCCAGACCACGACCTTCTTGCCGGCCAGGCGATCTTCGCCGCCGGCGATCTCGCGGGCCAGGGCCTGCCGTGTGGCGAAGGCGCCCGAATCGTTCTGGGCGATGACGTCGATGTCGCGTCCCAGCGCCAGCGCCAGGTGCGGGCCAAAGCCGGCCGCCGTCCCCCAGCCCATGGAATCCAGCGAGAAGACGTTGGTGAAGCTGTCGCCCATCAGCAGCACGTCACCCTTGGGGCTTGGCTCCCACGGGGTGCCATTTGCCTCCTGCACCTGCTGCACGGTGACCCGCTGGGGCGCGAAGATGGTTTGTCCCTCGGGAAGCTTCAGCATGTCCACCACATCGCCCACGCGCTCCGCCGGCAGCGCGACCGCCTTGCGCGTGGCCGCTGAAGTCTGACCGATGGCCGGCGGCAACGCCGCTGTCTCCTTCACCAGACGCGCCAGGCCGTGGGCGACCTCGTCCATCCACTCGGGCGTCCAGTGCGTGTCCTGCACCATGAATCGGGGCGGCTCGCCCGGATTCAGCGTGGGGGGCGCCGGATCAAAAACCGCGACGCCATGGGCGCGCATCTCGGCGACGAACGGCACCCAGCTCGGATTGCGCGGGACCTCCCTGGGGCGCGAGCTATCGCCGCGGCCGTGTAGTTCCAGAGGTTGCAGCATGGCTTTGTCCGGGACCGGGAAGAGAATCAGCTTGATTCCCCGTTTGCCTAGCGCGTCGTTGAAAGCAAGAATCGCCGGTCGCGGATCAGGGTGCCCCGCCGCCTCGCCTTCATCCAGTGCGGCCTTGACGCGAACCTCGAGGATATTCGGATCCAGAAACCCCGGTCCGCCCAGGTAGGTGATGCCCGGCTTGTAATAAAGCCAGCCGTGCAGCCCGACCACCGCCTTCTTGTTTCCCACGCGCCCCAGGCCCGTCAGCAGGGCTTGCATGCGCGGCTGCACTGCGTCCTTCGCATAGGAGGCCTTGTCCAGATCCTCCTCGAACTGCTTCAGGCTCTCGCGCGTCGGCGCGCGCTTGAACACGTCCAGCAGCATGGTCTCTTCGCCACGCGCTTTTTCCATCAGGGCCTGGCTGATCGGCACCGCGAAGATGATCAGCAGGAACACGCTGGTCATGGCGATGGCCAGCCCGCGCGAAATGTCCGTGTGAATTATCCCCCGACGCAGCAGTTCGTCGTGCGACGGGTCCGTCGGTCCGCCGTGCCCGGGCGTGTGGACGGGCGGCGCGACGACGGCCGGAACCGGTTTCATGTTGCCAAGTGGTTGCATGGGTTCCAAAACGGTCAGAACTGGAAATAGAGGAACGGGTTCACCGTTTGTGTCCACATCATCAAGATGGCCAGGGCCAGCAGCGCCATGCCGCCCACGGAACGCCCCACGGACAGGCGGTTGGTGAAGGCCCACGTATTGGGCAGACCCCAGACGGTGATGGCGGCCAGAATGAAAATGATGCCGTGATACGGCGTGTACATCGCGCCCGCCACGGAGTCGGCGGCTGACGTCACGGTGGCCAGGCCCAGCATCGATTTGAAGTAGACCACCGCCTGTCCCAGTGTCTTGGCCCGGAAGAACACCCAGGACAGACAGACCACCACGAACGTGATGCCGACGCGCACGGGGTGGGGCAACCGCCGGTACGGACTGCTTTTCCCCTGGGCGCGCTCGAAGGCCAGCATGCCGCCGTGGATGAGACCCCAGATGATGAAGTTCCAGCTGGCGCCGTGCCACAGGCCGCCCAGCAGCATCACCGCCATCAGATTCACGTACGTGCGCACGGGACCTTTGCGGTTGCCGCCCAGCGGGATGTAGAGGTAATCGCGCAGCCAGGTCGACAAACTGATGTGCCAGCGGCGCCAGAAGTCGGTGATGCTGTCCGCCTTGTACGGCGAATCGAAGTTCTGGATCAGGACGAAGCCCATCATCAGGGCCAGCCCGACCGCCATGTCTGAATAGCCGGAGAAATCAAAGTAGATCTGGAACGCGTACCCGAAGACGCCGAACCAGGCGTCGGACGCGTGCAACGCGCCGCCGGCGAACGCCGTGTCGGCGATGTGCCCCATGGGATTGGCCAGCAGGATCTTCTTGCCCATGCCGAAGGCGAAGAACGCCACGCCGCGCGCGAACTTGTCCCAGGTGTGCTGGCGTTCGCGCATCTGCTGTTCCAGGGCCGCATAGCGGATGATCGGCCCCGCCACCAGATCGGGAAAGAACGCCTCGAAGCACATGTAGTCGGTAAAGCGCCGCATGATGCGCGCCTCGCCGCGGTAGACGTCGATGGCGTAGCTCATCGCTTTGAACGTGTAAAACGAGATCCCGACCGGCAGCACCAGGTGCAACACCGGCAGCAGATCGTGACCCATCCCCAGCGCGCGTCCCAGGGCGTTGACGTTCTCCGCGGCGAAGCCGGTGTATTTGAACACCGCCAGCAGACCCATGTTGGTGACGATGGAGACCGCCAACACCACCCTCATCTTTCGGGTGCGCGGGATCTCCGGTCCGATGATCGGCGGCAGCCCGTCCTGATCCTTCAGCCCTGAATAGCGAACCAGGGCCAGGCCGCAGAAGTAATCGACGCTGGAGCCGAAGAACATGATGACCGCCCAGATCGGGTTGGCCCATCCGTAGAACACGTAACTGGACAGCGCGATCATCGCCGTGCGCGCCCGAAACGGCAGCACGTAGTAAAGGCACAGGACCAGGGGCAGAAAGTAGAAGAGAAAGATCTGACTGGAGAAAACCATCCGTGTTCCTGCTCAGTGTGAAGGACGCTGGCACACCGGCGCCAGCGGGTACCGGGGGCTATCGGCCGTTCCGTGAAAGGGACAGATGCGCCCGTCGGCTTCACCGACCAGGGACAGATGTCGTGCTGATGCCAAGGCCGCTGTCGATTTCAAGCGTCGAATCTCTGCGGCATATCGCATGGCGCCGCCGGCAATGGGTCCGAAAGTGAAGATTTGCGGACTAAGGGGCAGCGCGTTCGTTACTTAAAGTCGCTTCCACGGGGCGCATACACCGACCGACGCCAACCCCAACTCCCCGACCCTGCCTACACGGCACTGTAACACGAAGGGTGGAACGATAAACGGGATTTTCGCGTCGGTGACAGGCTCCAATAATGTCCGGAGGTTTGATGGCCGCCCCGACGAAGGAAACGCGCCGGTCGGGCACAGAGGAGGCATCAAACCTGGCGACACCATTCATAGACAATTGCGCGATCTTGTCGGCAAGACCGTCACACTTCGTCTCAGCGAAGGCAGCGACATCACGGGAAAGCCGAAATTCGTCGCCAAGGATTGCCTGCTGTTCGAGGAGGCGCCTGGCGCGCCCCTGGTCACCATCGCGCTTGCCCACGTCGTCTTGATCAGGGTCAGCGAGTAGCGGATCCGCTGGGACGTGAAGGCGCGTCAGGTTCGAACGCCTCGATCGCTTGCAGGCCCCGGCGGGCGCTGGTCCGAACCGTCTCCGAACGATCGCCCGCTGCCCTTTCGAAAAGAGCTCGGGCGCCCACCTGATCGCCGGCCTCGACCAGCACCCAGCCCAGCGAGGCGCAGGCCTGACCGGCGCGCGCCGAGCGCGGAAAACGGCTGACGAAGTTGGCGATCGCCGCACGGGCTTGCACCTTTTCGCCCGCGCGCCCCAGGGCGACGCCTCTCCAGAAAAGGGCGTCTTCCACGATGGCGTCGCCCGCGGCCTGCCGTTCCAGCTCGGCGAAGGCGGAAGCCGCGGCCAGGTAATCTGCGTCGCGGAACAGCTGCCATCCTTTTTCAAACGCCGCGCGATCGGCGGCGGCCGCGGCTGCGGGGCGGGCGAGGGCCGACAAACGAGGATGCCGGGCCGCTGGCCGCTGGCCGTTGTTGGTCGCGGCTGCGACCGCTGGTTTTGGTGCGGCAGCGGTGGCTGTCACCTGGGGCGTGGGAGTCTCCGGGCCGCCTTCGCCAATGAGCGGCCGATATAAAGAAGGCGCCGGCATTTGAGGCGCTGCGTGCGAAGGGGACAGCGGCGCATCGCGGTGCGGCCAGCCAAGGCGCGCCGCCAGAAATGTGCCGCCCGCGATGGTCATTCCCAGCGTCGTGCCCACGATCCAGGGCCGGAATCCCCGCGCCACCGGACGGGGCGGCCGCCGTGGCAGCAGCGCTTCCGACCGCAGCGCCATCACGATGCGCTCGCGCGAAGCCGCCGGCATCGTGGGCGCGGGCAAGGTCCGCGCGCGCTGGCGCAGGCGCTCCAGCGCGCGCAGCTCGGAAGCGCAACGCGAACAGCTGTCGATGTGTTCGGCGAGGGCAGCGGACAGACCCTGCGACGCTGCTTGTCCTAGCTCCCACCCGGCGGGGCAGGTTCCGCTACTGCTTCTTCGTCGCCAGGGAACCAACCTCATCGTCGAGGCCTCTCTTCCAGGGCCGCCCTCAACCGCAAGCGGGCGTCGTGCAAACGGCGCCACACGGTGCCTTCAGGGACACCCAAGGCGCGGGCAACGTCGACGCCCCTCAGCCCCTCGATCTCACACAGCGTGAACACCAGCGACAGATCGTCGGGTAGGGCGGCCAGGCTTCTCTCCAGCCGCGCCAGGAACTGGCTGCGCACGGCATCCTCGTCGGGCGGACAGGCGCCTGGCCCGGTCAGCGCATCGGTGGCCGCTGCCACCAGCGAGCGCCGCCGCGACTCGCCGCGCACGTGATGCCTCATGACGTTCACGGCGATGCCCAGCAGCCAGGTGCTCACCGCCGCCCGGCCGGCGTAGCCCGGCGCGGAACGAAACACCTCGATGAACGTCGACTGCACCAGATCATCGAGATCCTTTGCGTCGACGCCTCGGGACCGCCCCAGCACGCGATAAACGCGATCGCCGTGCCTGTGGAAAAGCTCTTCCAGCGCCACCGCTTCGCCGCGCGCGCACGCGGTCAACAGATCCTCGTCGGAAGATTCGCGGACCGCCTGCCGGGCTCGCTGAAGCAACAGCAGTTTTCCGGGCATCGTCATGGCGTCACCGAACAAAAAAGACTCAAGCGCGCCTGTTTGCCGGGCTCGCCGATCAGAAGGGCCCGCTGTTCGATCGTGTCGGTGGTCCGCGCCCCGGGCGACCAAGTGCCGCCCAGCTCCGCGCCCAGCGCCAGATGTCGGCTGATCGGCCAGCGCCCCAGCACCGACAGCTCCACGCGCAGCCCGCCATGCTCGATGACGATGGCGTCCTGCGGGAGCCCGCCCTCGGTGGTCGTGCGTAACCAGCCGGCGCCGACAGCCGCCGTGGGCGCCACCAGCATGCCGCCCGTCTGGAACAGCCATGACGACGCGAGCAGGATTTCCGTGTTCGTTCGCATCACGCTGTCACTGCTCGACGCGCCGGTGAGGTCCAGGTCGCGCGTCGACCGCCCTCGCAGACCGGTGCAAAGCGGTCCGCTGCGCACGCAAGCGCCCATCGCGACGCCCATCCACCAGGAGCGATCAGCGCCCATTGATGTCTCCATGCCTCCATAAAGATGAACGCGTGCCCGTCGCTGATCGTCGGCGACCGTGGGCGGCGGCGCGGCGGTCAGGACTTGCGGTCTTGCCTCGGCCATGGGCGGTGCCAGCAGCGGCGCCTCCTCGTCCAAAGTCCAGCTTTCGATCAAGCTGGCGGCAGTCGCAGCCTGAACAAAGACACGCGTGCTGGTCCGCCCTGAATCATCCATTGTGGTCAGGGTGAAGCCGGTCCTGTCCTGGTGGGCTGCGATCGCCGCACGGACTTTTCTGCTGCCTGCGCGACAGTTGAGCTGGTCGTCGGAAACGCGGATGCCGTGGCTGGTGAGGATCGCTTCGATGGGCGCGACGACGCTCCGGGGCCCGTCGATGGCGGCGACCGGTGCGCAGATCGCGTCGCCAGCGGCGTTCGCGGCTTTGAAGTTCGGACTGCCGGCTGCCAAGAAAATGACCAGGAAATGTTTCGCGCGTCGCCTCATTCCAGGGACAGGTGCCTTCAGGAACATCCGAACAGGCATGATCGTGGCCCGCAGCGTAGCCCAAAACCGCATGAGCCCGTGGGGCGATGCCGCAAGGCATATTTTTCACCGGTACCGTGAAGTCTTCTTGCCGACCGGGCACTCCCTTTTTCGTGCCTCTATGTCACCCAACTGCCAATGGCGTGGCATTGATCGCCAACGCCGTCGATCTGCTACTGAGGCTTGAAGGTTTTCGACGAGGACTGCCCTATGGTCATGGATCTGACGGTCACTCGACGACGACATCCAGCAGAAGAAAGATTCCTCTGTCGATTGAGCCAGCCGTGGTAAGTTCCGATGTAGGCAATTTCGGGGGGCGGTCCGAGTGGTGGCTGGTGTGATCACCCCGAAAGCGGTTGCCTTCCGTGCGCGGCTCGCCGAGCGCTCGATCATGCTGAAACAGCGCAAGCGATTATGGACGGTGCGGCCTGCGAGAGCGGAAGTATCCGAACTCGGTAACAGGGTCGCCGTTCAGATCGGCGCGACTGACTCCAGCGGGTCATTCGTTTCTGGAGGCGGATGATGCCGGCGCGGCCATTTTTGGACGGCGTGATTTGATGCCTGGAGGTCGATTGAGATGTATCCGGTGAGACTGCTCGTCACGCCGAAGTCCCGGCGGCGGCCTTCGGCCGTGGTGCTTGCCGGGCTGTTGGCGGTGGGCGCCATGGTTGCATTGACGCCGGCGCTGCGGCAGCGGGCAGCGCTGCGCGTGCTTCAGAGTCGTCTGGATCGCCTGGCGGCGCACGTGGTGGATTACGGCCAATGCGCGCCGGGGGCAGTGGCCAATGATGTTTTGTTGCCGCGCGTCCAGCGCCTGGCTGGGTTGTTGTCCAGTTGGCAGACCGTGGGCGGTTGCGGCGCCGGCGGCTCAGGCTCCGGCGGAGCAACAATCAAGTGGATCGGCCGCAATGTCCAC
>JAXDMH010000069.1:0-10713 GCA_034666225.1 Myxococcales bacterium | reverse complement strand
GCTTGATGTCGCGGTGAATGAGCCCCAGCGCGTGGGCCTCGGCGAGGGCGCCGCTGATCTGTGCGAGGATGTGGATGGCGCGCGCCGGCTCGACGGGTCCGTAGTGATCGACGAGGCGCTGGAGGTCGATGCCATCGAGGTACTCCATGACGTAGTAGAAGACGCCCTCGGCAGTGCGTCCGTAGTCGAAGATCGAGATCGTGTTCGGGTGGACGAGGCGGCTCGTGAGCTGGACCTCGCGCTCGAAGCGCGCCAGATCGGCCTCGCTGGTGCGACCCTTGAGGAGCAACTTGATCGCCGCCGGCCGCCGGAGCATGGCGTGCGTCGCCCGATAGACGACGCCCATCGCGCCTTCGCCCAGCTTGCGTTCGAGCGCGTACTGGCCGAACCGGCGCGCCGCGCGGACCTCGGCCCGCAGGCCATAGATGACCCGCGAGATGACGGTGCAGGTAAGAATGGCGAAGCCCCACATCATCGCGGTGGTTCCCGGCAGCCAGGGATAGATGCCCGAGTTGGCCGCGCGCCAGGCGAGCCCACCGTCGGCCGTCGGGATCACCAGGGCCGTCACGAGGATAATGGGCGTGCCGACGAGGAGGGTGACGATGAACGTGCGACGAGGCCGCGAGGGGATCAGAGCGGCGCGAATGGCGACCATCATCGCCATTCCGCCCAGGGGAACCATCGCCACGTAGCCGTCGGCGATCAGCGCGCACTCGGCGGTCACGATCCCATGATCTCTGATGAACCCGGCCAGGAGGTAGCGCGACAGGAGGGCGCCGATGGTCATGTTGATGAGCAGACCGCCGCCCTCCAGCGCGTGAGAGAAGCGCACGGAACGCTTGCCGCGCCGGGACAGCCACCAGAAGAGGCCCCCCTGCGCCGTCGACACGAGGGTGAGCACCAAGTCGAAGCCCGGCTTCGCGATCGCCCCCACGGCGCCGAGGCAACTGCTGATGAGGGTGATGAAGAAGATGACCTTCCAGAACAGCGTGACCCTCAACTGCAAGAAGGCGCGCGCTTCCTCGCTGGTCTCGGTGGTCGGTGACGTCATCGGCGTGCTCATTCGGGGGGCTCCGTCCACGGCCATGGTCCACGTCTCGGCTTCGGTCAATGCCCCCCAGTCGGAGTGACTGCCGGAAGTTACCCAGCGACCCTATCAGCCGCCGCGATCAAAAGCTCCCGAAGACGAGGCCCGAGCGGACCACGAGGCTGCTCATGTCGCGGCTCGACGGTCCTTCGCCGCCGCCCGCGACCGCGAAGCGATAGCCGACGCCGGTCGTGAACCGAACGTGACGCGCGACGTTCAGTTCAAAGTTGGCGGCGGGCTCGAAGACGATGAACCTCTTGCCGATGCACGCGTCACTCTGGCCGTTGTTCGCGCACCAGTGACCGTCCCCGAGGGTCGATTCGAAGCTGACGTGAGCGACCCGGTTCGATTGAACGACGTACTGGAGGAGAAGGCCTCCGTACGTGCCGAAATGACGCGCCTCGTGCTCGCCGAGGCGCGTGTCGCCGTTGCCGAGGCCATTGACCGCCAGGCCGATGGCGAGGCGTCGGTTCAGATAGAGGCCGCCGCGGATGCCCGGGACATAGGCGAGCGAGCCCCCCCATCCCGTGGTGCCGAAGGTGGGCGATACGAACCACCCGCTGACGATGGACTGCCCCTCCGGGCGAGCCCCCACGATGGTCTGAGGCTCGTCCTCGCCGCGGGGGACGGTCGTCGGCGTGACGGTCTGGGCGAAGGCCGCGGTACCAGCGAGGCTGGCGGTAGTAATGACGACTGACAGGACGAATGCGACGGTAATGATTTTCATGGCGTGTCTCCGTGTTGAGTTGGGTGGGTGATTGATCGAACGAGTATTCCGGCGCAGATGATTTGAAGGGTTGCTCAGTTCAGTTCCGCACCTCTCCCGTGTCCGCACGGGAGAGGTCGCCTGCGCTAGCAGCGGGTGAGGGCCGATCGGCGCCCGCGCTACTCTTCCGTGAAGGATCTGCGCCTGCGCGGCAGCGCGACGGCTATGAGCAGAACTGGCCGCCCCCTACCGTCGGACGGCCCTCACCCTCGCGCTCCTGTTTCTCTTTCGGGGTGCGGTGCCGCCCGTCCGGTACTACGGACCGACGCAGGCCACCCGGGTGGTCCAGTCGATGCCGCCGCGGTTGTCGCGAACGACGAAGGTGAACGTCACCGGCAATCCCGCCGCGGGAACGTCGGCGGCCTTGGGGGCGTTCCAGTTCACGTCGACCGTCGTCGTCGCGTTCGAATCGGCGGCATCGACGAACGAGAACTGGCTCTTCAGCTCGCCGGCCGTCGTGAACTGCGAGATCTGCAGCGTCTCGCGGACCGGCGTCGCCACCGCCGGATCGCCCAGCATGGCGGTGTAGGTTTCGCGATCGATGCCTTGAGTCGTGTTGCCGATGACGTGGTCTTTCGTTCCCGCCGAGACGCGTGGCCCGACGACACAGGGATCGCCGCCGGCCGCGACAGGCGCCCAAACCTGACCATCGAACGTGAAGGCCCGATCGGCGACTGGGTTGTGGTTGGTCTCGTCTCCCAGTTGGAGGCGAATCGAGACCGACGCCGTCGTGCCGCCGCCGCCCGTGCAACCGGGGACGCCGCTTAGTGGATCGACCGTGGGCGTCGAATCGAGGCCGGAGCAGATCTGGCCGTAGAGGATCAGGCTCGTCGCGGACCCAAGGACAGCGATGGTAGGGACCGGCGCCGCTATCCGGGGAGGAGAGGCCGTCCCCTGGAACAGCGCCAGCGGCGTGCTCTCGCAACCAAGGGAGGCCTTGCCTCCGACGGTACCGGGCGTGCAAAGCGCGAACGCCCAGCTGAGCGGCTGTGGCGGCGTGGCTTCGCGCGAGGTGACGAGCCACGTGATGTTGGCGGTCTCGCCGGGCCTGGGCGTGGTCCGATCCGACGCGCCTTCGACCTCGACCCGCGCGCCGACCACCCGGGTGGTGTCGATCAGCGAGGCCGGATCGAACGTGGGACCGCATCCCGCCAGGAAGATTCCGCCTGCGAGCCCGAGTAACAGAAATTTCGTCATGATGATTCTCGTTCGTTTTGAAGTGTTCATGGTCCTTGCCTCCTTAGAGCTCGCCGCGGACGCCAAGGCTGGGAATGAGCGGCAAGCCCGAGATCACACCTGACTTGGTGAAGTTGTAGTTGTAGGAACGGCCTTCTTCGTTGTGCCGGTTGTAGGCGTTCTGAACGTCCAGGTAGGCGGCGATGCTTCCGCTCTTGACGTGCCAGCTCTTCTCGACGCGCAGGTCCAGTCGATGGAAGTCGTTGCTGCGGGCGCTGTTGATGGCGCCGTAGCCGGGCTTGTACGTGTCGGTGTTGGCGTTGTAGACGCTGCCCACCACCGGCGTGATCGGGTTGCCGGTCACGTAGCGGAACGTTCCCGAGAGATCCCACCCGCGGCCCATGCGATAGGCGCCCGCGACGGTGAGGATGTGGGTCTGATCCCAGTTGAAGCGACGCCACTCGAGGCCGTGATCGTTGCGCTCGCTGCGCGACAGCGTGTACGAGAGGAAGCCGCTCGACTTCGTGGTCGGTCGCAGCTTCGCGGAGACCTCGGCGCCGTAGATCCGACCGATGCCGTCGTTATTCAGGTTCTCGCCCGGCACGGGGCTGTTGACCGGCAGGCCGCTGAGGCGTTTGTAGAAGCCCTCAGCGGTGAGCTTCAGTCGCGCGCCGACGTCCTGCTCGACGCCGACGCTGTAGTGCTGGGCGCGTCCCGGCCGGAGGTGGGGATTGCCGAGCACAGGCAAGCTCTCGGCGCCGCTGGGCGCCTGGGAGAACAGTCCGACGCCGCCCTTGAGGATGGTGGTCCCCGTCAGTTGGTAGCGCCCGGTCAACCGCGGATCGACCGTCCACCGATGGACGTCGCCCAGGTAGTCGACGCGCCCGCCCGGTACCAGGGTCAACCGCTGGGTGACCTGCCAGAGTGCCTCGAGGTAGCCAGCCGGCCGAAGGAAGCCGTCCTTGTCGTGGAGTTTAACGCTTTGCCGGCCCGTGAGGGGCCCGAAGGCGTCCGGATCGCCATCGAGCTGAGTGGCCCGCGGACCGTCGTAGGAAAAGTCGAACCAGTTGTAAGAGACATCGAGCCCGCCAATCAGTCGCAGTTGGTCGGCCAACCGCGCGCGCCACTCCGCGCGCAAGAAGGCGTCGTATCCCGGGATCTGGACCGCCACGTCCGGCCCGACGTTCTCACTGAACGAGAATGGTCCGACGGACACGTTGATCTCGTGCTCGATGGCCGCGTTGTACTTGTGCTGCCAGACAAGCTGCGCCCGATGAAACTGACTGGCCGAGCTCACGCCGCCGCGAATGGACGGATCGCTGTCCGCGGGGTGGGCCAGGATCAACTTCAGATCGTCGTACGAGCCATAGACCATGGCCCTGAAGCGATCGTTGTCGCTTGGTTTGTAGGCCAGCATCGCCTGGTAGTCCCAGTACACAGGCGCTGCCGTGATGGTTGCCTCATCCTTGGGCACGAGCTTGTCGATGAACAGATCGATGTAGCTGCGCTTGGCCGCCACCGCGAACGACCAGTTCTGGGTGATGGGGCCTTCGATGAGGAACGAGCTATCGATGATGTTGATGTCGACCATGCCGTGGAGGGCGTCGGTCTTCGGATCCCGGACCCCGACATCGACGATGCCGCCCATCTTCCGCCCGAAGCGGGCCGAGAAATTCCCCGGGTAAAGGTCGATCTTGTCGAGCAATCGCGGCTGCACGAAGCTGGTCAGGCCGCCGAAGTGGTACAGGCGGTAGACCGGGGCGCCCTCGAACTGCACCTCGGAGTCTGCCGGGGACGCGCCACGGATGATGACGAATTCCGCCTGGGGCGAGCGCCCCACGCCGGGCATGTACTCGATGGCCTTCAACGGATCGCCGCGCGTGCCCGCCACCCGCAGCAGCTCATCTCCGCTGAGGCTGCGCTTGGTGACCTCGCGCGGGGGCGCCTCGATGGTGGCCGTGGCGCCGTACTCCGCCGTGGCCGCCTGTTTCGTTTGCTCGACCGGCGCGCTGGCGCCGGCGACACTCTGGTCGTTCCCCGGCGACGGCACCTTGCCTTCCAGTTCCCCTGGGCTGGGCACCGGCGTCGCTTCGGCGGAGAACGCGAACACATAGCGATAGCTGATGCGCGCGGCGATGGCCTTGTCACCGCGCCTGGCCGGCTGGAACACGAACCGTCGGGCGGCGTCCAGGGCGGCCTCGTCAAAGCCGTTGCCCACCGGCGCGACCACGCGCGCCTCGGTGACCTTCCCGGTGGCGTCGATCGTCATCTCCAGATCGACGTCCGCTTGCAGCCCGGCGGCCTTGGCGGCCGGGGGATAGGTCGCGTCGACGAACGTCACCAGCTTTGGTGGCGTCAGCGCAACGGCGTCAGGCGCGGCGGGCTGCGCCGACGCCGCGGGCTGTCCGTAGGCCGCGTGGGCCAGCACCGTCGCCGTCAGGGCCAGGGCGGTGCGAAGTGAAGTTTGGAATCTCGAGATCATGGCGGGCTCCTTGTTTCTGCGATCGAAAGTCGAGCCGGCCTTGTGCAGCCGCCGTGCCGAAGGAAACCCGCGGCAAATCAGCGGTTGTTTCTTCGGCGCTGACAGGTGTCCGCGGACAAGCGCGGACAGGTGTCCGCTGGTCGCGCGGGCCCACACTGCGAACGTTCAAGGGCGTCCGGTTGGTGCCGGGGGGCTCGGTCGGATACGCTTGTGGGTTCCGTGGGCATGTCTATTTCCGTGGTGGTTCTGGAGAGCGTGGCGCTCGCAGCGGCGCTGGCATTCGGGTTCTGGGCGCGGCGAGGGCGCAGCGCAGCGGTGCAACGGGCGTCCGCGCTGGAGAGGCAGCTCGCCGACGAGCGGCGCAGCGCGGAGCGGCGGGAGGGCCTGCTCCGGACGGTGGTCGAGACGACGCCGGTGGCGATGGTGCTCTTCGGCGACGCCGGCGAGATCACCTTCACCAACCGTTCAGCGCGCGAGCTGTTCTTCGAGGGGATGACGGTCGAAGGACAGAACTTTCTTTCGATGATCGAGCGGGCGCCGGTCTCGCTGCGCCGGGCCGTCCTCTCCGAGGGGGACGAGCTGTTCAGCGTGGACGGCGCGGCCGGGCGCGAGACGTTTCACCTGTCGCGCCGCCATCTGGAAGACGGCCAGACGCTGATCGCCGTCAGGAGCGTGACCCAGGAGATCAACCGGCATGAGGTCGTGAATCTCAAGAAGGTCATTCGCATCATCAGCCACGAGCTGAACAACTCGCTTGGCCCCATCTCGTCGTTGATCGGCTCCGCGAAGATCATCCTGCAGCGGCCCGAGCACCTGCCCAAGCTTTCGACCGTCTTCGACACCATCCAGGAGCGGGCCCTGCACCTGCAGAGTTTCCTCGACGGATACGCCACGCTGGCCAAGATCCCCCAGCCGCAACCTGTCTCGGTTCCCTGGAGACCCTTCCTGGACGGCCTGCGCGGATTCTGGCCCGGGCTGGAGATCGGGGAGGCACCCGCCCGGCCGGGCTTCTTCGACAGCGCGCAGATCCAGCAGGTGCTGATCAACCTGGTCAAGAACGCGCATGAAGCGGGGGGACCGCAGGGCGAGGTCAAGGTCGCCATCGAGGCCGGCGCGGAAGGCGGCTGCCGGATCTCCGTGCTGGATCGTGGGCCCGGGATATCGGACGAGGTGATGCAGAACGTGTTCCTCCCGTTCTTCACCACCAAACCCAGCGGCGACGGCCTCGGCCTGGCGCTGTCGCGCGAGATCGTCGAGCTGCATCAGGGGCGGCTGGGCTTCGCCCGTCGAGATGGCGGTGGCATGTCGGTCAGCGTCTGGCTGCCCGATCGCGAAGGAGGGGCCGCCGGCGCGCTGGCCGCCAGCCGCGCCCGCCTCACCCTGACCCGCGCCTAGCAGCGCCCGGAAGCCGTCTATGATAGGCACGCAATGAGGCGACGTTTTCTGGCGGCGCTGGCGGGGCTGTTCATCTGTGGCGCGGCGGTGGCGCACGAGGTGAAGGATCCTGTCTGCCGGATGACCATTGACACTGACACCACGCCCAATCGCGAGGAGGTGGCGGGCAAGACTTATTATTTCTGCTCGGCCGCCTGCCAGAGCCGCTTCCGCGAATCGCCGCGTTCATTCGTCACGCTGGCGTCCGAGCTGACCTCCGGAAAACGACGCACCTACCGCGTCGAGCTGGGCGCGCTGGCGAACGCCGCACCTGAGCGCCCGGTGCCCCTCGAGCTGGTGGTGCGCTACGCGGACACGGGCGATGTGGTCCGGCGGTTCGAGGTGATTCACGAAAAGCTGCTGCACCTGGTGATGGTGTCGGACGATCTGAGCTGGTTCGCCCACGAACATCCCCAGCTGGGCGCCGACGGTCGTTTCCGTCTGAGCTGGCGATTCCCAAAGGCGGGGCGGTATTTCCTGTTCTCCGACTTCACGCCCTCCGACGGGGACAACCAGATAACCCGGACCGAACTGCTGGTGGGACGTCCGGCGTCTCTACCGGCACCGGCACCGGCAACGGCGCGCCTGATGCCCCAGCAGGCCTTTCGGCAGCAGGTCATGAACCACGACATTCAGCTTCGGATCGCGCCTGTGGCTGTACGCGCCGGTGAGGCCGCACTGTTGACGTACACGATCGCGGACGGCGCCGGCAAACCGGTGACGGACATGGAGCCCTACCTGGCCGCCATGGGGCACCTGTTCGCGGTCAGCGCAGACGGAGAGACCGTCATCCACACGCACACCGTGCGCGGCGTGGCGCCGGGTTCGTACGACGCTGCCATGCTGGCCGTGATGCAGGCCGGACACGACGTGGTCGTCACGCCCGAGATGGTGTCGCCACGTGGGCCTACCTTCACGTTCAAGCCGACCTTCCCCCGGCCCGGTCAATACAAGGTATGGGCGCAGTTTTCCCATCAGGGACGGGTGGTGACGGCACCGTTCGTCGTGGTCGTGGCACCCGCTGTGGTGGCACCGGCTGTGGTGGCACCGGCGGCGGCGCCGAACCGATAGATCTCAGTTCTTGTCGAGCAACGCGGCCGGGGCCTTCCGCGCCTTCGCCTTCCCCGTTTCCGCTTGCGCGTGCAGGCGCGGGTCATGGCCGGTGCCGCTGTCCTCGGGGCTGTAGATGGGAACCTTGCGCATGGTGATCCGGCCGCGCAGTTCGCGCGTGGCGCGTCTGCTGGAGCTGACGGTGATGTACGCCCGCTGTTCCAGCACCTCTTTGACGACGTCGGCGAACGTCTGGACCTTCGGTTCGCTCTGTGGCTTCAGCTCGCGCTCAATGATGGTCTTGCTGAAGTGGCGGGCCAGCTTGCCTGGTTTGTTTGGCTTGCGCGCATACAGCGTGAACAGGATCGGCCCTGGCTTCTTGCTGTCGCCCGCCCGCAAATCAATGCTGGTCACGTCCTTGACGTTTGGCAGGTCGACGATCACCTTGGCGTCGGGCACGCCGATGCCGTCGTGAAAGTTGAACTCGAACACGGCGACGCCGCTGTTCGCTGGCTGAAAGTCCGGGATCAGCTCCGCGTCCGTGAGATCCGCCTGCCAGACGACTTTCGTGTTGCAGGCTTTGGCTGGGCCGGGCGTCAGCGCCAGCAAAACCACTATGACCAGAAGCTTGGCCATCCCACCGCGCAGACTAGCATCGATTGCCTGGGCGCCGGCGTTCATGCAGTCCGTGCACACAGCAATGACCATGTAGTTGCTGCGACAGGACTGATTTCGTCCGCGAACCTAACGGATTGTGCCAGCGGCCGACACTAAACAGGTATGGCCCTGAGAGTCGTTCGCTCTCGGTTCGCTTGCCGCCTGCTGGTGCTGGCAGGATTTGCCGGCGGCTGCGGCGGGGCCGAACGCTTCGGCTCTCAAATTAGTTCCGGTTCCGGTGGGGATGCGGGCGACGCGACGAACGGGGGAACAGGCGGCGCCTTCGGATCGGCGTCGGGCGGCACCGGCGGCGACGGCAGTGGCGGCGACACCGGCGGTGCGGGCGGCACCGGCGGGGATGTCGGGTCGGGCTCGGGCGGGCAGGGCGGCGGCTCTGTGGGGAGCGGTGGCGCCGGCGGTGACGCCGGCAGCATGGGCGCATCGGGCGGGTCGGGAGTGGCCGGCGCCGTCGGCTCCGGTGGCGCGAGCGGCAGCGGCGGCACGAGCGGCAGCGGCGGCGCCGGTGGTTCCGTATCGGGCGGGTCGGGTGGCCAGGGTGGCAAAGCCGGCCCACCCGACGCCCGCGTCGTGACCGGTGCCTGCGCCGGCAAGGTGCACACCCTGGGCGCCGCCGACGCGCTGATCGCCAACCTTGAAGACAGCAGCCTGACCGCCTGGTACGAGTACCGCGATCCAACACCGGGCGCGACGATGAACCCGATCGCCATTGTGATGCCGGGCGCGGCGGGAACCGCGCGAGGCGCACGCCTCAGCGGCCAGGGCTTTCAAAGTTACGGCGGCGGCATGGGCATCAGGATTCTTTGTACCGATGCCTCCTTCTTCCAGGGCATCGCCTTCTGGGCCAAAGGCACCTCCGGATCGGACAACAAGATCTCGTTACAGGTGGCCATTCCCCAGTCCCAGGCCGTCGCCGACGGGGGCGATTGCACCGCCAGTTGCTATGACCACCCGTTGAAACAGGTGCAGCTGGGGGCGAACTGGCAGCGCTATCAGATAGCCTTCAGCGATCTGGCCCAGTCGGGATTCGGCGCGCCCGCCACGTTCCAGGGCATCATCATGGCGCTGAACTGGGCCAGTCTGTCGGGACCGAACCTGGACTACTCGGTCGACGAGATCACGTTCTACTGATGGTCTACTGAGGGCGCCTCACCACATCGCCGCGATCGCGACGCCGATCCGATCGCCTCCGATGACGGGCATCGCGGCCAGGTGATGCGGGCGACTCACGCGGCGGTTCAGACGCCACGCCCGCGACGGCGCCGTCAGCGTTGACACCACAGAGACGGCGGTGCCGACCCCGAACGAGAGCCAGGCATTCTCCCAGGCGTGGCGCTCATGACCGAGATACAGCAGGCCGAGCGAGTTGAGAAGAAGACCACCGACGATCCCGGGCAGGACCGCGCGCTGTTCGCGTTGCGCAGCTTCGGCCAGCAACGCCCTTCGGTCCCTGGCGGAGCCAGGATGGCCGTCGGGACAAAAGTCCTTTGCGTCGAGGTGAAGCGGCGCCACCCATTTTGCGATCGCGCCAGCTGTGGCCTTGACGGCGGTCACGTACAAAGCCGCACGGGTATCGCCGTCCCGCTTGTTTCCTGGAGAAAACGTGGCGTAGCCGGCGCTGCCCACCGCCGTCACCGTGAAGGACATCGCCCAGAGGGCGTTCCACGTATCGGCCAGAATGGCGTCCGCGCAGAGGGCGTCGTCGATGGCGCGCTGGTCGGCGCCGGGACTGTCAGGTGGTGCGGCCACCGCCACACCGCGGCCGGCGGCCAGCGCCGTCGCCAGAACGCCAACCCAGATCAGCGCGCGCCACCCCGGTCCCTGATTGCCATCGGCCAACACTATTCGCGTCGCGGCGACCTGGTGCCTGAGCGGACGGCTTCCAGCTGGGCGGCGATGGCGGCGCCGAAGAGGATGGCGGTCGCCGAGAAGAAGGTCCAGATCTGCAGCGCCACCACACCCGCCAGCGGACCGTACACCTCGCCGAATGATGAGCTGGCCTGGACGACGACGCTGAAGGCGACCGTCACGACGATCCATCCC
>JAXDMH010000068.1:0-4868 GCA_034666225.1 Myxococcales bacterium | reverse complement strand
GCCCGGCCGCTCGCGCAAAGTCGGCGCGGCTTGATTCCAGGTCGGCCAGGGCGCGCACCTCGTCGATGCGCACCATCAGATAGCTACGGCCGGCGTCCAGTACCGGGGTGACGTTGCCTTGCCCGCTTTGAAATTGTGCCTGCGCCGATTCAAAGCTGCGGCGCGCGTCGGTCAGCACGCGATCGTGGATCAGGGCCAGTGTTTCGCGCGCGGCCTGCACCTTGGCGTCGGCGTCGCGCAGGGCGAAACGCGCCGCTGCCTGCTGCGCCCGCAGCGCGCTGCGATCGGCGGCTTGCGCGCGCTCCGCCGCCTTCACCTCGTCGCGATGGCGCGGGTTCAGCCAGGGCAGGCTCATCGAGACCATGGCCCCGTAGCCGTGGTGCGTGGCCTGTGTCGGCATGTACCAATAGTCGGCGCCCACCGTCAGCGACGGGAAATCGGCCTCGCGCCTGGCCATTTGCAGCGCCGCCTCGCTGCGCTTGACGGCGTGGGCGGCCGCCTTCAGCTCGGGGCGTCGCAGGGAAAGCAGACGGTCGGCCTCCGTGGTCGCCTCGCCGGGCGGGGCGGCCAGGGCGTCGACCGGCGACAGCTCGGGCACGGGGCCCAGCGTGGCGTCGGGCGCGCGGTCCATCAGCGCGTTCAGCATCGCCTGCGCCGACCGCCGCTGCTGTTCGATACCGGCCACGTCGTCGTGCAGCCGGGACAGTTCGGCCTGCGCGCGCAGGAAGTCCTGCTGCGATCCGTGTCCAACCTGGTACAGCGACCGGGCGATCTCGACCAGGCGCGACGTCAGCCCGACGTGTTCCAGGTGGATGCGGTACTCGCGATCGGCGCGCGCATAGCTGGCGAAGGCGCGGCGGGCTTGCGCCGCGACCTCGTGCCGGCGCGCCTCTGTGGTGGTGGCGGCCAGGGCGGCCTCCTCGCGCGCCGCGCGTTCGCGCGCATCCAGGCTTCCCCAGGCCGGGAAGGCCTGGCGCAGGCCGATCATGATGGTGTTCGCCTGATCAAAGCTGAGCGGTCGCGTGACCGGCACGCCCCACAGCTCGCCTTTCAGCTCGGGATCGGGCAGGCGTGCCGCGGCGCCGGCGCGCGCTTCGGCGGCGCTTGCCCGCTGGGCGGCCTCGCGCAGATCGGGACTGCGCCGCGCGATGGCCCGCAGAATGATGGGCAGCCGCGCGGCGGAAGCGAGGTCGCGATCCAGCGCCGCGGTGTCTCCGTCGCCGTCGGTGTCGCCTGCCGCGTCGGCCTTGTCGTCAGCGCGCGCCGGTGGCGCCTTGATCACAGCCACCGCCGCGGCGGTCAGGCCCAGTACCCAGGTGAATGCGCGGCCAGCTCTTTGGACTTTCATCGGAACGCTCCTTGAACACACGCCGTTACTCGGCGCTCAACCATCGACCGTCGACCAACAAAGGAATGACGAGACGGGACGGCTCAGATCAGGAACGCGCTCTTGGTAACCAGGCGCAGGCGGAGCGAGGGCGGCCGCTGGCCGGCCTGGTCAGCGGATCGCGACGAAAAAAGCGACGAAGCGTTCTGCCGGAGGCGGGCGCCGGCATCGGCGAAAGCAACAAGGGCAAGCGCCGTCGCTCGGTTGGGAAGCGTCGTCGCCGGGGCGGCCAGCTCGGCGGGCGCCTCGCTGATCTCGCGCACGATGCGATCGCAGCAGTCGGCCGGCGAGACGGTCGCTGCGGCATTTGCCGGACCTGCGTCGCCGTCGCCATCAACATCGGGGCAGCAGCAGGCATCCTGCACCACGCCCGTGACCCGACAACGAAGCCCCACGCTGTCCGTCGCCGTCGCCAGCGCGACCAGCGGCAGGAGCAGAACCGCGGCGAAGATCCGCGTGCGAAGGCTTGTGGGAGACATGGCGGCGATGAATTCAGGATGAGGGGCGCCCGAAACCCTGTCAAGGAAGGCCCAAAATGCGCGGATAAACCCCCCCATGGGAACGCCGCCGCCTGCCGGATCACCGCCGAGCAGTCGGTGAGGACCGGGGGGCACGGGCGGCCGAGATAGGCCGCAGAGCGCCGACGCTGTGCCGAGCGGCGACGCGACAGTCACAATCAAAACACCCGACCATCCGGAAGTGAGAAGACAAATAGTCCACCTCCGTCGGTGAGGCTGACGATTGTGATGACAGTGCGGTGGCGGTTTGGCTGTCGTTGGTTTGCCTGCCTTGGTCGTGAAACATCCGTGGTGAGACAGCGTAGTCCGCCATGTCGAATGTGACCGACGGAAGGAAACACAAATGGCAACGATCGTCTTTGTTCATGGCGCCTGGGTCACGCCGTCCTGCTGGACGAAGTTTCGCGGCTTCTTCGAGGACAAGGGGATCGATTGTCTGACACCGCCCTGGCCCTTCCTCGATCGGCCAATCGCCGACCTGCGCAGCGATCCCGATCCGCGACTGGCCCAGCAGACCATTCGCGACCTGGTCGATCACCACGAACAGATCATCCGGACGCTTCCCGAGCCGCCGATCCTGATCGGTCATTCCTTTGGCGGTTTGATCGTCCAGTTGCTGCTTGACCGGGGGCTGGGACGGGCCGGCGTTGCCATCGACGCGGGTCCACCCCGCGGCGTCTTGCCCAGACGGCGCGCGATTCGTTCGGCGCTTCCGGTGCTTTTGACCTGGCGCGGGTGGAACCAGATCTTGACCATGTCGTTCAAGGATTTTTCATCGACCTTCGCCAACGGCCTGCCGGTCGGTGACAGGCAGGCCGTCTATGACCAGCACATCGTGCCGGCGCCCGGGCGCATCTACTTTCAGGCGGCTTTCGGGCTGGGAAATGCAGTCAACTTCAAGAATCCCGATCGCGGTCCCCTGCTGCTGGTGGCGGGAGAGAATGACAGGACCAGCACCGTCTCCATGGTCAAGGCCATGTACCGGCGCCACAGCCGCTCGCCTGCTGGCACGCAGCTGGCCAGCTTTCCCGGGCGCAGCCACTGGCTCATCGCCGAGCCAGGTTGGGACGAGGTGGCGCAAAGACTGTATGACTGGATGAGCAGCCTCCGCGCCACCCACGGCAAATGAAAAGAGCCTACTTCTTGCCGGCCTTCTTCAGCGCCTTGGTGACCTCGGCCGGCGAGTTGTAGGTTCCCTCGGGCAGCGTGTCGGCGAACCACTGCTTGTCCTCGGCGCTGAAGTCCGACAGCTTGGCGCAGGCGTCGACCAGCTCGGCCTTGGTGGCCGGATACTTCTGGTGGTCTTTCAGGTGCGCCTCGATGTTCTTCCAGTCGTGGTGGCCGCCCTTCTGGACGCCGGCGGCCGGTTGATCGGCGGCGGCGGCGGCGCCACCCATCGATATCGAAAGCGACAGAACAACGGCAAGGATCGAGATGATTCTGGACATGGTCATTCTCCTTTTTCGGGTTGATAGAGTCATGGCACTGGGCCCGCTTCGGAGAAGAAGATGCGCCCCGGCCGTTGAATCAACCGTTGGAATGCCCGAAGTAATTGGCCCGCTTCAGCGTCTGGGGCTGCGCAGCACATCGACGCTGGAACAGCGGTCCACCGAGCCCAGTGATTCGACGGCGCGGGTGGCGTTGTCGATCATCTGCCGGCTCGGCGTCACCAGGCTGTCCGACAGCGCTCGCAGCTCGTTGAGCCGATCGGTCAAGCACGACATGCGCAGGTCCAGCACCTGGGCTGACTGATCGCGACGATAGTTGGTGGCCTCGCACGCGTCCTTGTAGGCCGCTGACCAGTCGGCGACGTACTTGTCCAGCAGGCGAGAGACATTGGTAAAGTTGGCGCGGCTGACGGCGTTGCTCCAGCCCCACGACGATGACCGGCCGGTGCTGCTGGTGCGCACGTTGGCCTGGCCGCTGGTGCGAAACCCAAGCTCGATGGCCGCCCGCCGGGAGCCGCTGGAGCCCGAATCCTCCCAGACGCCGTCAAAGCGATCCTCGGGCACCGCGCACAGCGATTCACGACTGACCTCGCGCCAGATCAGCCCCCCGGCCACCGCCAGCAAAAGCACGAACCCGGCGCCCACAGCCATCAAGGTGTTTGCGCGCGGCCGAGCGGCGCGCTCGAGGTCGGTCACCAGCTGGGTCATTGACGGGTAGCGGTCGGACGGCATCGTCGACAGCCCACGACGCAGGACACGCCAGACGGCCACTGGAACCTGCGTGCGGGCAGGCGGTTGTCTGACGTGCCCGCTCAGCACGTTGCCGGTCAGCTCGGCCAGGGTCACGCCGTCGAACGGGCGCACGCCGTACAGCGCCTCGTAAAGGGCGACGCAGAAGCTGAACTGGTCGGTGCGCGCGTCGGCCGTCTGACCCACGAACTGCTCCGGTGCCATGTAGGCCGGTGTTCCCAGCATGGCGCCAGTCTGGGTCAACTTCGTGTGTTGCGCCGTTTGCCCCCCCGCGGGAAGGTTCGCTGCCTCGCCGGGCCGACCGACATCCAGCGTGGCGTCCAGTATCGGCTCGACGGGGACGGGCGCGGGCGGCTCGGGCAAGGTCCCGGCGGCCTGCGGTTCGGAGGGGCGCTCGGCTTCGTTCTCGAGGTCGATATAGCGAACCAGCCCGAAGTCCATGACGCGAACTTCGCCGTCAACGCGAACCATCACGTTGTCGGGCTTGAAATCGCGGTGAACCAGGTTGGCTTCGTGGGCGTGCTGCAAGCCGCGACCGGCGGCGATGAAGACCTTCAGAATTTCCTGCCAGGTGCGGGGTTTGGCGTGCAGCCAGAAGGTCAGCGTTCCGCCCTCGATGAACTCCATGGCGATGAACACGCGATCCTCGTGGGTGCCGACGTCGTGAACCACGACCACGTTCGGATGCGAGAGCTTGGCGATCGCCTGCGCTTCACGCAGCAGCCGCGTCTTGCCATCGACGGCGCTGACGCTGTTGCCGCGCTT
>JAXDMH010000067.1:0-3559 GCA_034666225.1 Myxococcales bacterium | reverse complement strand
CCTGGACGTCCACCATGGTGACAAGCCATCCCTGGGACTCGCGCAGCTTCTTCAGGGGCTCAAACGCGGGCAGAAGATCGCCGGGGCCGATCACGACCAGATCGCCGCCATTGCTGTTTTCATGAAGCCGCGACGGTTGATTCGCTGTTGTGAACACCGGCGCCATCGTCTGGGTCTGTGACCGCACCAGCAGACTGCGCGCCGCGGGGCTGGCAGCGGCGACCAGCACCTGGCCGGCGTCGTCGGCCGGCACCGGGCTGATCAGCCGGGGCGCCTCGGGGACGGTGACGTCCAGGATCTGAACGCTGTCGCCCGGATCGAATCCGCCCACCGAAACCGCCTGCCCCGCCTCCAGCACGAATTGCGCCTGCCCCGCGACTGCGACGGCGTTGCGGCGGTAACTGGCGCGGACAAAATCGACCAGCGTCAGGTCGGTCTCACCCGAGGCGCGAAATACCACGTCGAACCCATTGTCCGTGATCGCCGATTCGGGAACGGTCAGCGTGACGCTGTGTCGGTCGCGGTCCGCAAGCACGATCTGTCCCAGGGGCTGTCCGCCAATCTCGACCGAGACCGTGTGCGGCGTCAGGGACAGCCCTTGAACACCGACCTCGACCGTCACCGGCGCGGTCGACGAGCGAGCGGGAAGAGTCAGGTGCTGGCTGATGGGCTCGGCGGCGATCAAGGGACCGAAGAAGTTGTCGTCCTCGCCGTTGGTCAACGCGGCGAAATACAGGCTGCGCGGACGCCATTCGCTGACCGCCGAAACCGCGGAGGCAGTGGCGCCCGGGTCAGGTGCGTTCGCGCCGCCGGCTTCTGATTGCAGCCGGGCGTGCGAGCCGACCTGATCGGTCAGCCAGTAGACGCGCGTGTCGGTGCTGTTGCCGTTGATGGCCTGGCCGTAGAAACCGATGGTGTCACTGTCGCCGAGAACGCCGTTTTCGCTCCCGTGCACGTCGATCGGAACCTCGCGACCTTCCAGAAACAGCGCCAGTCGTCGCGGATCCGTGCTCCACGGCAAGCCGGCCGCCACCAGGTCGGCGCCGGTCAGCTGGTGCCAGCCGGTTCGGTTGACGCCGATCTTGACGCCCGAGCCGGCGGCCAGCTGCCATTGCAGATCGGCGCTCTGACCATAGGCGACAACCGCGGGGGCGCCGAGGGGCGCTTCGGGCAGCACAAACGGCGCAGGAGAAATCGCGAACGTCGTCGCGAACGGCGGGGCTGGCGGCGAGGGCGGTGTCGGCGCAGGCGCGCCCGGCGGCTCCGTCAGCGCCTGATCCGGATAGTCTGGCGTGATCGGCCCGTGCATCCTGCCGGTGCCGTTCATGTCGAGGTCTTCCAACCAGTAACGGACCGCCGATGTCCCCCGCACGCCGAGAATGTCGCGGAAGCTATAGCGCTGGCCCGCCACCAGCGAGACGCCCGAGCCGGTCAACAGGGCAGCGCCGATGATCGGCGTCCCCGTGATTCGAAATCGGCCCTGCCCATCATCGCGGTAGACGTTGAAGCCAAGATTGTCGAGCTCTGATCCGGTGCGCCAGAAGACATCGACGTTTTCCCCTGATTGCCGCGCGTTGATCTGTTCGAGCCGGATCGCCGTTGCATACGTCGGCAAGAGCGCCACCATGACGATCGTCCAGTTAGTGCCCCCCGAAAAGGCGTAACTGGGGGTGGTAGAGCCGGCGGTGGCCGAGCGCCAGCTTCCGATAGAAAACTTGCCAGACCCCGGGACAAAACGGGACAGCTGCACAATGTTCTGCGGCGGACCGGTCACGGTGCTTTGGTTCGTGAGCGAGGTGGACGTGTCGCATACAAAGTCGACCACCACCTGTGATTTAGAGGTGATTACAGAGGCCCCACCGATACTGCCTGAGCCAGAAGCGCCAGAGGTTTGGGCGTGATTTCCAATGGATGCAACGTTGGCGAACGAGAACACCTGGAGGGACGCGCCACCGGTTGCGCTGACGGTGCTGCTGGTGCCGGCCGCCACGGATTTTGCATAGATGTATGAACTGCATGCAGAACCAATAGGAACAGCTTGCGAAGTGATGGCGGTTCCCATCGACGCGCTATTAAACGTAACGCTGCTCGGTGCCGACCCAGTGGTTGTGGCAACCCCGACGACGATCCAGTGGGCTGGGTCACCGGCCGTGCCCCCGACGGTGTAGGCCTTTGAGGTGCCGGTAGCGCCGCAGGCGAGGGTACTGGGGCAGGGAACGGTGTCGGCGTAATCCGCCAGGATGCCCGGCCCTGTGGCAAACGCTGACGGACCACTCCCGCAAAGTATGGCCAGGGCCAGCCAAGGCAGAACAGACGCAAGGTTCCCGCCGAACCGACGCAAGCGGCCAGGCGTCGGTGCACGCCATTCCATCGGGCGCAAACCCCGCCAGCGACCGGACAAACAGCGACCTCCGCGCATCCGCAGCATCGCAGCGACAGATCGGCCACCCTTGGCCAAACCTGAAGGGCCTTCCGCGGCCAGGTAGAAATGTCCGGATGTGGCGGCTGGACGCCGCACGGTTGCCAGGGAAGGGCGGGTGATTTCGACCAACCTATCCGCCGTCGAGTCGTTTACTCGACCTCGACCCAGTCCAGGTCGGGGGCGGCGCCCTGCGGGATCAGCTGCACCGAGTTGTTCTTGCCAGCGAGGAAGCCCGACGGGAAGATCTTGACCGAGCCGACCTTGTCCCAGCCGCCGGTGGGCGGGAAGACCGCCGAGCGATACGAGATCGAGCTGTTGGTCATCGTCGTGCCCGACGAGCTGGTCGTCGTGGAGTCGTAGGAGACAGTGAGCTTCATGCTGCGCGAGACCGTGTCGCCGTTGGTGTAATAGATGATCACGTAATGCGAGCCGTTGTTCGCCGAGTAAATCCCGCTGATCTTCGTCGACGAGGTGATGTTGCTCAGGCGCTTGCCGGCGGAGCAGGTCGGGCAGCTGACGGCGGTGCCGCCCTTGATCGACGCGGTCTCGGCCTGGAAGGTCTGGCCGCGCCACACGGTGATGGGCGCGCTGAAGGTGGTGCCGGTGACCGGGCAGGCGTTGGGGCCGTCGGTCTTCGTCGAGCTGCAGGCCCGGCAGTCGCCCGTGGTGTTGGTCGACGTGATGAACGGGTTGCGATAAGGCACGTTGCCCTGGTCGACGCCCAGGCGGCCCGGAACGGTGTCTTTGGAAAAGCCGGGGCCGTTGCAATAGAAAGCGTTGAACGAGCCATCCGTGTTCGGTGTGAACAGGTTGCCGAAGAAGGTTCCTTCGCGGTTCGGGTACTGCGCGCTGGTGCCCCAGCCGATCGCCGACAGCGGCGAGACCAGCCACAGGGGAATGTGAACGCCCGACGTATTGATGTGGGCCATCAGGCAGGCCGAGATCGCTTGCTGACAGGTGCCGTCGCAGGCCCCCGTCTCCCAACCAGGCGCCACGCCGATGTCGCCCTGGTACGTGTACCAGTTGTTGTTTGCGTCCTGCTTGGCAATCGAGTGACCGGCCGGCAACGCGCAACGAACCAGGTACGAAACCGTCAGCCGTCCCTCGGTGGTGCTCATCAACCCGTTGTACGAGTTG
>JAXDMH010000066.1:0-17607 GCA_034666225.1 Myxococcales bacterium | reverse complement strand
GGATCCGAGAACGTCGCCTCGTGACCGGAGTACTTCCAGACCAGCCGGTTCATCAGGATCGCGGCGTCCAGCCCTTCCATGTCGTCGCGGTCATAGACGACCGAGCGCCACCAGGCGCGCTTGACGTTGTTCTTCAGCTCGACGCCCAGCGGCCCATAGTCCCAGGTGCTGCCCAGGCCTCCATAGATGGCCGACGACGGAAAGACGAACCCGCGGCGTTTGCTTAGGCTGACGATCGATTCCAGGGAGGTGGCAGGCATGGCGGGGGCACTTTAGTCGGCCGCTGGAGGCCGGGAAAGAGGTTCGTGATAGATGATCTGGACCAAGACGTCCTCGGGGCCATAGCAGTACAGCGACCGCGATCCATCGCGATGTGAGCGCGGCTGGGCGCGCAACGTGACGCCTCTTGAGGTCAAGAACGTGGCCCAGGCGTCGACGTCTTCCGGTTTCGGAACGGCCAGGCCGATGTGGTCCAGCTGGCCGCTCTCGTCGACGGGCGCCCGATAGTCGCCCCGGTGCAAAGCCAGGTTGTCGCTGCCCGATCGCAGGTAGACGTTGTCGGCGTCAGGCCGCCATTCGATGGTGTAGCCCATCAAATCGACCCAGAACTTTTCGGCCGCCTCCAGGTTGGAGACGGTCAGGGCCACGTGCCTGATGCCCAGCAACGCCGGTCGCTTTATCATTCCCGTGCTCCCACCTTTGCCAGCTTGGCAATGAATTCGAGAGAGTGAAGCGTGCCGGTGATGTGAAGCTTTATCACCTCCATGATCGCCTCACGGCAGCCGCGGTTCACGTCGGGCGACAGCGCCTCATCGGTGGCGTTGGCCAGCGGGGTGACGGCCAGCCGGGTCAGCGCGGCCCTGACAACGGTGCGAATGGGGCGACCCCGCTGCCCGCAAGCGGTGCAGACCGCCCCGCCCCGATCGGGATCCCAGCGAAACCCGGTTTCGCCGACGGGCTCGGCCACGCGCGCGCCATTGCAGACAGCGCACGTTGCCACCACCGGCGCGAACCCGAGCCGCCCCAGCAGGCCCAGTTCGAAGACGCGCAGGCGTTCCGCGCTGGCGCCGCCGCTATCCAGAACGTTCAAGAACTCGTCCAGCCAGTCGTAGACGCCGGTCTCGACCTGACGGGGCGCGCACAGCTTGCTGACCAGTTCGGCCACATAGGCGGCGTGGGCCATGCGCCCCAGATCGCTGCCGAACGACGGGTAGCTGACCCGCAGGTCAAAACTCTCCAGCATCAAAAGCTCGGCGCCATTTCGCTCGCGCAGCGACGCCTCGCCGATCGCGCACAGATCCAGCCCGCCGGCAAAACGGCGCTGGCTCTTGCGCGCGCCGCGGGCCAGCGCCGACAACCGCCCCGTGCTGCGCCCGAACAACGTCACCACCCGGTCGGATTCGCCGTAGTTGATCGTGCGCAGAAGGATCGCCGGGGTGGACAGAGAAGCCACGGGCCCAAATCTAGCAGTTAGAGAGCGGAGTACGCTGCTCGATCAAACGAAGGCCGGGTCTCGAACTAATGGCGATGATGACGTGGCCTGGACAGGGTCGCTACAGTCGCGATCTTGGCGGCCGGCGTCGCGCGCTTGCTCAGCCCTTCGCCCGACTGCGGCGGGCGGCGCAGCAGCAGCGACAGCGTGATGGTGGCGATCAGCAGCAAGATGATCACGAACACGGCCAGCCCCAGCGTGCTGCGCGGCGCCTCGTCCTCGCCCATCGGCCCCGAGAACACGGGATCGATCACCGGCGTCTTCGACTGTGCCCGCTCGGCATCGCGTCGCGCCTCCAGCGCTCGTTCGTAAAGGGCCAATGGTCGCGTGTCGTCGACGCCCACCGCCCTGGCGTACGACCGAATGAAGCCGCGCACGAAGACCTCGGCCGGCAGTTGCTCCAGCTTTCCGGCTTCCAGCAGCGTCAGCGTCGACTGGGAGACCTTGGTGCTGGCCGACACTTCGCCCAGGGACGCGCCCCGATCTTCCCGCGCATGCCGAAGCCAAAGCCCGAAGTTATCCCGCTCAACAAAATCCAGCTGGCTCCCCGTGCCGCCGCCTCTGTCTGTCGACATGCCCGCCATCCGCATCCCCCTACTGGAGCATCTCCGTATAGCGCTTGCACTGCGCGGCCAAGCAGCTTCGCGGGGCGAGATCGGTGCAGTGACCAAACAGCTCGCGCGCCCCCCTGGCGTCCTTGCGGCGCTGGTGAACCAGGCCGCCCAGCAGGAACGCCTCTTGGATCGGGCACGACTTCGACGAAACCACGGCGTCCAGCTCTTCAGCGGCGCGATCGTATTCGCCGCGGTCGACATAAACCTTGGCCAGGCGATAACGGCCGACGCAGAATCCGGGGGCCCGCGCCGCCGCTTCGTGCAGCTCTTTCCAGGCGCCTTCGTTGTCTTTCTTCTGGTAAAGCGCCCAGCCCAGATTCGCGCGCGCCACTTCCGGCTCTGCGTACGTGACGTCTTTCAAAGCATTGCGCGCGGCGTTGGCTGCCAGGTCGAACTCTTGCAACGAAAGACCGGCGACGGCCAGATTGTTCCACGCCTCGGAGAACTGTGGCCGCAACGCCGTCGCCTTGCGCAGCTCTTGCTCGGCCTGACGAAACTTTGCGTTTGCCTGGCGGCGCACTGTCTCTTCGTCGCTGCCGCGCAGGCAGTTGTCGGTCTCGGCCTGGGCGACATATTCCGCGCCCTGCTGCAAGCTGATAAGGCCCATCAAATTCATCGCATCGGCATTTTCGGGGTCCATCTCGAGCGCTTTTTGCAACTCGTCCATGGCGGCCTCGATGCGTCGATTGCGAAAATAATCGGCGGCCAACTGATAGCGAATTTGCGACTGGTCAGCGTCTCGCTTTGGGCGCGTCGCGCACCCCGCGAAGGCCAGCATCGCAGAGCAGGTTGCCAGGGTCGCCAAGAGTACTCTCAAGCCTCTCGTGTCTTCGCTTTTCCTTGCAGTCCTCAGTACTTAACCCGATGAAAGCGACCGGACGCTAGCAGGAGTGTCAGACAGGTGTCAACGGTGAAATCGGACTATTACACACCGCGCGTATCCGGCGACCAGATGTACTTGTGGGTCTGCAAATTCAGACGGGCTGGCAGCCGGTCCCGAAGCATCCATTGCACGACGTCCTTGGGGTCCAAGCCGGGGTGCACCGGCGACAGCAGCACCTCGGTGCGCTCGTTGAGGCGGCGCGAGCGAATGAGGTCCGCCGCCCAGCGATAGTCGGCCTCGTCGGTCAGCACGAACTTGACCGCGTCCTGGGCGCGCAATTGGTCCAGCACCTCGAACCGCATCCGGTGCGACTCCCCCGACCCCGGCGTCTTCACGTCGACGATGCGGATCACCTCCGCCGGCAGCGCCGCCACCGGGTGCGCCCCGGAGGTCTCGATCATCACCCGATAGCCCTCCGTCACCAGCGCCTCGGCCAGGGCCACGATCTCCCGTTGCAACATCGGCTCGCCCCCGGTCAGCAGCACCAGGGGCGCGCCCAGGCGCCTCACCTCGGCCAGGACCGCCTCCAGCGACATCTCACTGCCCCCGTAGAACGAAAAGGCGCTGTCGCAGTAGCCGCAGCGCAGGTCGCACCCGGTGGTGCGAACCAGGGTGCACGGCAGTCCGGCGTACTGGGTCTCGCCCTGAACGCTGGCATATATTTCGGTGATTCTCATGATTTTGGTTCAGGCGCGAAGGAAGAATATAGGATCGCGCCGCCCATGGGTGCGCTGCCGACCAAAGAGATCCCGATCCTCACCAAAGATGGCCTGACCCTTCACGGAGAATGGTGGCAACCGGGCGGCAACGCCCGCGGTGTGGTGGTGTTGATCCATGGCTTCAGCGCGCACTGTGCCAACTTCCGCCATGTGGCCCAGGGGCTGGCGGAGGCTGGCGTGGCCACGCTCATGTTTGACTCGCGGGGCCACGGGCGCTCGCAGGGGCGGCGCGGCTTCGTGGGACGGTTCACCGACTACAGCGATGATCTGGGCCTGGTTCTGGCCACCGCCCGGGCCGAGGTGCCGGGCGTGCCGGTGGCGCTGCTGGGACACAGCCAGGGGGGAACGGTGGCCCTCGACTACCTGACCTCGGGGCACGGTTCAGTCGATGCCCTGGTTCTGGCGGCGCCCTGGCTGGCCCTGAAGTTGAAGGTGCCGGTGGTGAAGCTGATCCTGTCGCGCCTGATGGGCCAGATCTGGCCAACCTTGACCATGGGGAACGAGATCCTTCCCGAAACGGTGTCGCGCAATCCCGAGGTGCTGGCGGGCTGGCAGACCGATACGTTGATCCACCATGTGGCCACGCCGCGCTGGTTCAACGAGGTACGACTGGCGCAGGCCCGCATCATCGCTCAGCCAGGAAAACTACAGGTCCCCACGCTGCTGCTGGTTGCGGGGGACGACCGGCTGGTCTCCAGTGACGCGTCCCTGGCTTTTGCCGCGGCCGTCGGGCCAACCGTCGAGGTCCGCCAGTATCCAGGCCTTTACCATGAAATTTTTCTCGAGCCAGAGCGGGCCGACGTCATCACCGACATGGTCCATTGGATCACGGAACATTTCGGCCGGTAGCGCGCGAATTCGTGGCGTCGAGATCTCTGATCCGTATACTTGAAAAGGTCAGCCGTGAGTCACCTCGTCGCATATTCGGGAAACGAACCGGAGAACATGGCCTGCGCTCTGTTCTCGGCGCGTGGCGCGCTGTACTCGAACACCGAAGGTAGCCTCGACGGCTGGGGCCTGGGCTTTGTGCAGGCGGGCGATGTGCTCTTGCAGAAGCGACCGCGCGCCAACACCAGCGAGGTTGATTTCTATGCGCTGGCAAAAGATCTTCGCGCCGATGCGCTGGTCGGGCGCGTGGGTCTTGGTGAAGGCAACATCGTCGCCGAAGACGCCGATCCCTTTCGGTTCCGGTCGTGGCTGTTCGGCTCGGTCGGTCAGGTGAGCAGCAACGGCTTCGCCGGCATTCGCGAGCGCGTGCTGGAGAGCATCCCTGATTTTCTCCGCCGCAACATCCGCGGCAAATCGCCCAGCGAACACATCTTTCATCTGTTCCTGGCGTTCATGCACGACGCCGGGACATTGGACAACGCCTCGCCGGCGCCGGCCGTCGTGCGAGTGGCGGTCAGGAACAGCGTGGTGTTCCTGGATCGCCTTCTGGCCGGCACGGGCAGCGAGCCGATGAGCATCGCCCTGGTGGCCACCAACGGTCGCTGTTTCCTGGCCGCCTCCTGCGGACAGCCGGTGCAGTACCTGGACGTGGAAGGCATCTCCGATTGTCCGGTCTGCCACGGACGCAATGATCTTGGGCGCGACGGGCGGCGCATCCCCCACGATGCGCTGCGGGCCATCGTCGTCGAATCCAACGTCGCCACGCAGGGGCGCGCCGGTTGGCGCGTGGTGCCTGAACGATCGGCTCTGATCGTCGGCGCCGATCGAGTTCCGCAGATCGTGCCGCTGAACGGCGACTGACGCGTCAGCGCGGCGAGGCCGCCGGCGCTTCGATGACGGCCTCCGCCGGGCGCGGGCGTCCGAAGCCGCGGCGCCGGTAGTAGACGAAGATGGTCTGGATCATCGACGCCACGGGAACGGCAAACAGCGCTCCGGTCAGCCCATAGCTGTGCTCGCCCGCGATGAGGGCGAAGACCACCAGCACCGGATGAATCTTGGCCGCGTCCCCCATGATCTTGGGGTTGAGGAAATTGGCTTCGATGAGGTGAATGCCGCAGATCCACGCCAGCACGGAAAGACCGCGTCCCAGATCGAAATTGCCCCCCGAGATGAGGGCGATGGCCACGATGGGGATCGACGACAGGATCGATCCGAAGATCGGGATCAGGCTCATCACGGAGGCGATCCCGGCCAGCAACAGCGGGAACTTCACGTGAAAGATGAGGATTCCGATGTACGTCAGCGCGCCGTTGATCAAACAGATCACCAGCTGGCCGCGAATCACCCCGGACAGACCGTGGTCAATGCCGACCACGATGCGGTCGTAATCGGCCTGGTAGGTGTCCGGCACCAGCGAGCGCAGGAAGATCTTCACGCGCTGCAGATCGATCAGGATGAACGCCGCCACCATCAGCACCAGGAAGGTCCGGCCGATCCCGGACACCACGGCGGTGACGAACTTCTGCCCGTATTCCAGGGCGCGCCGGCTCTCCCCCTCCGTGGAGGCCACCCGCTCGGCCAGCCATTTCTTGATCGAGCGTTCCCACTTGCCGCCGGTTATGACCTCGGCCTCCTCGGATCGGGGCGGGGAGATCAGGAAACGCCCTTCGGGCTGAGGGATCACCTCCAGCGACAGGTTGTCGAGGGCGATCTTGAATTTGCCGCCCGCCATCGGTTCGACGATGACGTCGGTGCCGGTGTTGGATGATATTCGGGGCAGCGGCTCGGCCTCCACCACGTCGCCGGCGCCCAGGTTCTGATCGACCCAGGCTCCCGCCCGCGGCAAGAGCTCCTTGTTCAGGCGCGAGAAAAGCTGGGGCGCTTCGCGAAAGAGTCGGGCGAAGTCACCGGACAGCTTGGGGATGAAGTAACCGATGAACAGACCCAGCGCGGCCAGGATGTTGATGTAGACCACCAGCACCGCCACGGCGCGCGGTAGCTGGCGCTTGCCCAGGTGCGCCCTTGCAAGGCGATCGACGATCGGCGCCAGAATGTAGGCGACCAGAATCGCGAAAAGGAACGGCAGCGCGACATCGCGAAACAGGTACACGACGAAGACGCAGAAAAGGGCAAAGCCCCACAGCTTGGCGAACCGCCGCAGCCAGGCGACGGTCCGCGAGGATTTGGGCTGGGCCGCTCGTGCCACCGGCCCCGGGGTCAACCGGGATGGATCCCTAGGCTCGCGCGCCGGGACTCCCTCGACGATGGGAATCCCGCGGCTGGACGGCCCCGGGCGTCCGGACGGCGGTTCGTCAGGTGACATCGGGGCCGGCCAAAGACGCGCTCACCTGGCAGCTATTCGGATTCGTCGGCGTTCTTGTCGACCTTCTTCGGCTGAAGACCGGCCAGCTTGTCACGCATGACGTCGCCCAGCGTCGCTGTGGGCACGCCGCCGGAGAACCCCTGCGCGTCGGCCATCTCCTCGGCGCGCGCGGCGCCGCGGAACGACAGACCGATCTTGCGCTCGGCGGTGTCGACGCCGATGATCTCGGCCTTCAGCGTCTGCCCCACCTTCACGAACGCCTTGGGATCCTCGACGCGCTCGTCGGAGAACTCGGAGACGTGGATGAGACCCTCCACGCCGCGCTCGATCTCCACGAAGGCGCCGAAGTCCAGCACCTTGAGGACCTTGGCCTCGACGATCTTCCCCGGCGGGTAGTCGTAGGGGATGCGATCCCACGGATCGGGCACCAGTTGCTTGATGCCGAGCGAAACCTTCGGTTTCTCGCCGTCAAAGTCGATGTTGAGGACGACCGACTCGACCTCGTCGCCCTTCTGGTACAGCTCCGACGGGTGCTTGACCCGCTGGGTCCAGGAGAGATCCGACACGTGCACCAGGCCGTCGATGCCCTCTTCGATCTCCACGAAGATGCCGAAGTCGGCGATGTTGCGCACGATGCCTTTGACCACGGTGCCGGGCGGGTACTTCTCTTTCAGCGAAGCGAACGGGTTCGGCTCCAGCTGCTTCATGCCCAGGCTGATGCGGTTCTGGCGCGGGTCGATGTCCAGCACCACCGCCTCGACGGTGTCGCCCACGGCCACGACCTTGGACGGGTGCTTCACGCGGCGGGTCCACGACATCTCCGAGATGTGGACCAGACCTTCGATCCCCTGCTCCAGCTCGATGAACGCGCCGTAGTCCTTCAGCGACACGACCTTGCCGCGAACGACGGTTCCCGGCGGGTATTTCTCCTGGGCGTGCGTCCAGGGATCCTCGCTGATCTGCTTGAGGCCCAGCGAGACCCGCTCGGTGTCGGCGTTGAACTTCAACACCTTGACGCGCACGTGGTCGCCGACCTGGAACAACTCGGAGGGGTGCGTGACCCGGCCCCACGACATGTCCGTGATGTGCAGCAGGCCGTCGATCCCGCCGAGGTCGATGAAGGCGCCGTACTCGGTGAGGTTCTTGACGATACCCTCGACGATCTGGCCTTCCTTCAGCTTCTCCAGCGTCTGCTCTTTCAGCTCGGCGCGCTCTTTCTCGAGCAGCACCCGGCGCGACAGCACGATGTTGCCGCGCTTCTTGTTGAACTTGATGACCTTGAAGCGGTGGCTCTTGCCGATGAAGGCGTCCAGGTTGCGCACCGGCCGCAGGTCGACCTGCGACCCGGGCAGGAAGGCCTTCACGCCGCCGCGGATGGTGACCGAGAGGCCGCCCTTGACCCGCGTGCTGATGGTCCCCTCGATCAATTCGTCGCGCTCGCAGGCGCCGGAGATCTCGTCCCAAACCTTCAGACGGTCGGCCTTCTCCTTGGAGAGGATGCACAGACCGTTTTCGTCCTCGCGGCTCTCGAGAAAGACGTCGATGACGTCGCCCGCCTTGACGCCGACGGTGCCGTCGGCCTGGGTGAACTCGTAGAGAGGGATCGTTCCTTCTGACTTGTATCCGATATCAACGACGACGTGGTCTTTTGCAACCTGGATGACCGTCCCCTTGACGATGTCTCCTTCTTTGACGTCCTCGTGTTTGAGCGACTCTTCAAAGAGGGCGGCGAAGCTCTCCTCCGACCCGGGGTTGCTGCTGTGACTCGTCGTTGAAACCATGCGTGATCCTCTGTTCTCTCGGCTCGGACGGAGCCTCGTTCCCTGAACGTCGCCCCGTTTTCTGAATGCGGGGTATGCGGGCGAGCGGCGCTCGCTCTTATTTAGGGGTGTGGGTTTTGAGTTTTCGCGCACCCCAACCATTTGGGAGGCGAAGGGGGCGATACTTAGCGCCGTCATGGCACAATGTCAATGACTACCAGCGTTAGGGGCGCCCTGCCTTTGCCGACAAAAACGCGTCAAATCACCCGCGCTGGCCGGGCGGGATGTATTCGACCTCGACCGGGCGCGCCGGCGCCGGCTGTGGTGCCGGCGGTGACAGCAGGCGGACGATCCCCAGGCCGCCCAGAAAGCCGCCCACGTGGGCCATCCAGGCCACGCCGGAACCGGCGCCGATGAAGAACTGCCCGATGAACCACAGCCCCAGGAATAGCCAGGCCGGGACATGGAGGAAGTTCCAGAACAGCGGGATGACCGCAAAGGTGAGCACCTTGGCCCGCGGATAGAGAAGGACATACGCGCCCAGCACACCCGCCACCGCCCCCGACGCGCCGATCATCGGCGCCGTCGAGGCGGGGATGGTGAAACTTTGCGCCAGCGCGCCGATGGTGCCCACCAGCAGATAAAACAGCGCAAAGCGGATCCGCCCCAGCGCTTCTTCGACGTTGTCGCCGAAGAGCCACAGGAACCACATGTTCCCGATGAGGTGAAGCCAGCCTCCGTGCAGGAACATCGACGTGACGATGGACCCGGGCCAGGGCAACAGATTGGCGGGACCAATGTCGACGCGGTTGACGATCTCGTAAGGAATGGCGCCGGCCGCGTTGATCAGGATTAGCTGGGCGTTGGGGGCCAGGCTGCGCTGAAAAAGGAAAACGACTGCGTTGATGATGATGAGAACCGCGGTCACCAGGGGAAAACGTCCCCGCGGGGTCTCGTCACGAATGGGAATCAGCACGGGACGTTGAGTTTGACACGAAGAAAGCATGAGAAAAAGCAGACGCCCATCGGGCTTCCGTCTTGACTGGGGTCCCATGCGCTCCTATAAAACCGCGTAACCAAATGCGTCTTTACAGCGGCAAGATTCCAGGGCTGGCAACCGAGCTCGTCAAGACCCTGGTCGAGGCCGGCGACATCGCGGTTACCGATCGCGCCGAGGCCGAGATGGACGTGCAGGCGGTGCTGAAAGAGTACCTGCGCCTGGATCGCGAGATCACCGAGAAGGCCAAGGACATGTTGCAGAAGCGCAACTTGCCCTACGAGCACTTCGGGAAGATCAAGCGCACCCTGGCCGGCGAGAAGGCTTTCGGTCTGGGCGAAGACGGCCTGGAATGGATGACGACGCAGATGATCGAGTCGTTCATGCAGTCGCCGCACGTCGAGGAGATCTTCGCCGAGGACAACGTGATGCGCCGCCGGATGTCCGACATCCTCAAGAAGAACATGCTGGTCGACGAAGAGCTGGACGAGGAAGTCCGCCGCCGCATCAAGAATCTCCAGGAGGGTACGTCCACCTGGGAGATCGAGTACGGCATGGTGTTGGATCAGATCAAACGCAACCGCGGCTTGGATCAGTAAGCAGCATCCCCTGGATCAACCGACGGCCGACGATCCGGGCCGCTGGATATGCCGAGGCTGCGCTTCCGCTCCTCAATTACAGTAGTACGTTCCGGTGCGGTTCTCGCCTCGGCTACGCCAGCGACCCGGCTTGTCGGCCGGGTCTTGAAGCGGGTCCCCGGAACGGATAGGACCGTGAGGATTCGTCGCTAGCGGGGATTGCGAGGCGGAGTTGGCTCGCGTCTTGGGCTGCGGCGGCGGGGGTCGATGTCGGAAGTTGGTCTTGGTTGCGGCGGCGCGGCCGCTTGGGGCGGCTTTACGGGGCGGGCGGGTTGCGGAGCGTTCGGTGACGGTTGGGGGGAGGCCGTGCGGTCGTGGGTCAGGGACATCAGGGTGCGGACCAGTTTGTCGATGCCGGCGGCGACGTCGCGCAGGCGGGCGTCTTCGTACATGAACGCGGGCGTGGAGATGACCTTGTTCTTTTGATCGATCACCAGGTCGTTGGCCGTGCAGGGGCGAACGTCGGCGCCCATGACGGCGGCGTGTCGTGACGGAACGGTTCCGCGCGGGCCGAGAGTGATGCGCACGCCGGCGATCGGTCCCAGGATGCGCGCGGCCAGCAGCGGCGCCAGGCAGATGAAACCCATCGGCTTGTGCACGGGCAGGCAGCCGCGCAGCAGGCGCGCGACGTCGGGATTCACCTCGCAGACCTCGCCTTTTTCGGCCCAGTTCGAAAGATTGAGCCCGACGCCTTCGCCGCCCGGAAAAATCAGCGCATCGACATCGCGCACGTCCAGCGCTGACAGCGGGCGGATGCCAAAGCGGGCGATGCGCGCCGACTCGACCAGCGCGCGCCGTCTGGGCTCGCCGGTGTTGCGATCGCCGTTCAGATGATCGACGACCCGGGGTTGCTCCACGTCAGGGGCGGCGCAGATGATCTCGGCGCCGGCACGGTCCAGGCTGACCATGGTCAGCGCCGCCTCGTGAATCTCGCTGCCGTCGCGATGCCCACACCCTGACAGGATCACGCCCACGCGCTTTGCCATGTGCCTCTCGGTTTAGCATCACCAGGGCTGCTCGGGGAAATGACCGGACAAAATCGCGCCCCGCGCCCGACGCGCCAGGTCCAGGTAGTGCTGCAGATTGTGCACGGTGGCCAGGCGGTAATAGAGCAGCTCCTTGGCGTGAAACAGATGCGACAGATAGGCGCGGCTGTAGCGCCGACAGCATTCGCAGGGGCAGCCTTCTTCGACGGGGCGGGCGTCGTCGCGGTGCTGGGCGTTGGCGATGTTGAGGCGCGCCCCGCGGACGAACAGCTGGCCGTTGCGCGCGTTGCGGGTCGGCATCACGCAGTCGAACATGTCGATCCCGGCGGCGATCCCCTTCCAGATGTCGATCGGTGTTCCCACGCCCATCAGATAGCGGGGGCGATCGGTGGGCAGCTCCGGGGCGATCTGGGCCACCACGTCGTGCATCACCGGCGGCGGTTCGCCGACGCCCAGGCCGCCCAGGGCCAACCCGTCGAACGGCAGCGTGCCCAGCTCGGCGAGGTGCTGGCGGCGCAAGCTGAGATCAATGCCGCCCTGAACGATCCCGAAGCGCAGCTGTCCGGGCGCCGGCGTCGTGGCCAGGCAGCGGCCTGCCCAGCGCGTGGTGCGGGTCATGGCGGCGCGGATGATCGCCTCCGGCGCGTCGGCGGGGGGGCATTCGTCAAAGGCCATGGCGATGTCGCTGCCCAGCGCGGCCTGGATCTCCATCGCCCGCTCCGGGGTCAACCGTTGCGGTGAACCGTCGAGGTGCGAACGAAACGTCACGCCGTCGTCGTCGATCGTGCGTCGTTCGCGCAGGCTGAAGACCTGAAAGCCACCCGAATCGGTGAGAATGGCGCGCGGCCAGCTCATGAATTTGTGCAGGCCACCCAGGGCGCGAATGCGTTCCGCGCCCGGTCGCAGCGCCAGGTGATACGTGTTGCCCAGAATGATCTGCGGGCCCAGCGTCTCCAGATCGCCGGCGGAAAGCGCCTTCACGCTGGCCTGCGTGCCCACCGGCATGAACACCGGCGTTTCGATCTCGCCGTGCGCGGTTCGCAGGCGGCCGGCCCGCGCCTGGCCCACGCGCGCCTCCACCTGGAACACGCCCTGCCCCGTCATGCCCGGGCCCGCTGGTGGGTGATCAGCATGGCATCGCCGTAACTGTAAAAGCGATACGACTGGGCGATGGCTTCTTCGTACGCCGACAAGATCTGTTCGCGGCCGGCGAAGGCGGCCACCAGCATCAGCAGCGTGGAGCGCGGCAAATGAAAATTGGTGACGAGATCGGTGACGACCAAAAACTCGTCGCCGGGCACGAGAAACAAACGGCTCTCGCCGCGGCCGGCGGGAATGGGGCCCCGCTCGGCGACGCGCGCTGCTGACTCCAGGGTTCGCACCACGGTGGTTCCCACGGCGACGACGGGGCGGCCGGTCTGGCGGGCGTCATTGATCGCCGCCGCGGTAGCGGCCGGGATGTCATAGCGTTCGACGTCCAGGCGGTGGTCGGCGATGTCGTCACATTCCACGGGGCGAAACGTTCCTGGGCCCACGTGCAGCGTGACCGGCACGATGCTGTGACCGGCGGCGGCCAACGAGTGCAAGAGTTCGGTCGTGAAATGCAGGCCCGCCGTCGGCGCGGCGACGGCGCCCGGGTGGGCGGCGTAGACGGATTGATAGCGCTGTCGATCGGCCTCCGTGGCGCGACCGTCATCGCCGGGGATCGTCTGGCGCCGGGCCGCCTCGATGTACGGAGGCAGCGGGACCTCGCCGGCGCTCTCCAGAGCGGACAGCACGTCCTGGCCGGGCGGCGGCTGGACGGAGACCAGCAGCGCGCCCCGTTCGCGTCGTTCGACCACGGTGACGATCAGCCCGTCGCCAAACACGAACCGCGGATGCGGCTCGGCCTTGGGGATGCCACGACCCAGCGCTTCCCAGACCTCGGTCCCGAAATCGCGGGCGCTCGCGTCGCTATTAACATCAGGATCAACTTTTTGCGTCAGGATTATTTCCATGGCTCCGCCCGTCGCTTTGGTCCCACGCAGGCGGGCGGGCAGCACCCGGGTATCGTTCACCACCAGCAGCGAGCGGGGGGGCAGAAGCGCATTGATGTCCCGGAAATAGGAGTGTTGTCGCTCGCCGGTCTTTCGATCCAGGACCAGCAGTCGAGACGCGTCGCGCGCCGGCGACGGATGCGACGCGATACGCTCCGGCGGCAGGAAGTAATTGAAATCAGAAGTTCTCAAGGTGTGGCGGCAGACCTTTACATCTGCAAGACTGAAATAGTACAGTCTCCTTCACTTCCCCACATGACGATTTTGAAAGCCCATTTCGCCGACGGTCCAGCGTTCATGGAGCATTACCTGCCCACGCTGGCCAGTGGCGGAATTTTCTTTCCCACCCGGCGGCCGCTGGCCATCGGAGAGCCGGTGGTGGTGTCCATTCGATTGGGCAAACGTCGTAGCCCGATGTTGTTGCGCGGCAACGTTGTTTGGCGGCGCCCTGGCAAACATCGGACCAAAACCAAAGCGGGCATCGGGATCGAGTTCCTCCTCACCGAGACGCAGACGCGAGATTATTTGGTGGCTGTGGCACGCGGCGATTCGGCCGAGATGATCGCCCGCCGCCATCAGCGATTGCCGGTCGAGTTGCCGGTGACCTGGCAGGTGCCGGGCGCCCTGCAGGACAACAGCGGCGTGCTGCGCGACATCGGCCGCGGCGGCGCCTTCGTGAAGACCGAACAGATGTTGCCGGCCGACACCGACGTGGTTCTCAAGGTCTCCCCGCCCGGCGCAGAGGTGGCGATGCCGCTGTCCGCGCGCGTGGCCTGGAAGGGACAGCCGGGCGGCGAGCACGGCTTTGGCGTCGAATGGAAAGCGCGTGATGCAGGTGGCAACCGCCGCATCAAAGAGCTGGTCCGCCGCATCGAGAGCATGGGCGGCCTGAACGAAGCCGCGCCCACCAGCTAGCGGCTTACAGCACTCGCGTCGGAACGCAGGCGGCTTGGCCGCCGGAGTTCCATCGCGGGAGGTCTGGAACCCTTCGAGGGTTCCAGATCAGATAACCAGATCTAGCGCGTACAGGGCGCCGCCGTTCGACAGGACGTACAGCGTCTGTCGCTCTGGGCTGACCGTGGGCGCGGCGCACACGCCGCTGCCGGGGTTGAAGAGCTCTAGCAGCTCGCCGGTCTGACGATCGACGACGAACATTCCAGCGCGGCTGCCCGAGAAGATGAGGTACGGCCCCACCGCCATGGGCGTGGTCAGCTCGCCTGCGGAGGTCAGTCCCTGCCGCCACAGCAGTTGACCGGAGACGCTGAGCGCCTGCACACCCAGCCGCGGCGCAGCCAGATAAATCTGGTGGTCGGCCAGCGACAGGCTACCCGCTCCTTCGATGCCCAGGCGCCAGCGCACAGAGCCGTCCTTGGCGTCCAGCGCGTAGACGCCGCCGGAATACGAGGACACATACGTCGCCCCGCCGTCGATGACCGGCGTCGAATCAACGTCGACGAACTGCTCGGAGACCGCGGCCAGCGAGCGAGCCCACAGCACCTCGCCTGAATCGGCGGCCAGCGAGACCAGGAAGCCGTCGGCGAAGCCGGACAGCAGCGAGCGGCCGTTGAGGCGCGGCCCGGCGTAACCGTGGATGGTGAATCCTTCGGGCGTCTCGCGTTCGTAACCCCAGCGCCATTTCCCGGTGGCGGCATCCAGCGAGAAGACACGGTCGGCGGCGGTGGCCACGTAAACGGCGTTGCCGTCGGTCTCGGGTGGACGTTCGATGGCCCCCTTGCTGCGATAGGACCAGCGAACGCTGCCGCGTTTGGCGTCGAAGGCGTAGAAGTTGCCGTCGTCGGCGCCCAGATAAACAGTGTCGCGCGCCGGATCGAAACGCGCTTCGCTGTCGATGCCGCCCGACGTGGTCGTGACCCAGTCGACGTGTCCGTGCGCGACGTCGACGCCGACCACTGACCCCGCGCGCGAGCCGATCACCAGGTGGTCATGGGCCAGCACGCCGGTGGCGCATTCCTGCGGGCTGGCTTCGAACAGGCCGTGTTCATGCAACTGCGTGCGCCAGCGGATCTGCAGCACGCCGGCGCGACGGGCCGGTGGGTCGCCGGGGTTGAGCTGCCGGACCGTGGCCTCGGCGCAGCCGGAGAGCGCCAGAAGGAAAAGGGCCTGGTATAGACAAAGACCGACGCGGGTCCGGTCCACCGCCGCGCTCACTTCGACTCGAGCACGGCCAGCCGATTCGAGATCTCGTCACGCAGCGATGTCGTGGGGGCCTTGTCCAGCACCTCGCGGTACAGCTTGGCGGCGTCGGCGCGGTTGCCTTTGATCTCGGCGATGCGGGCTTTGTGGTAAAGGGCGCGGTCCTGATAGAAGCCCTCGCCTTTCGACGAATCCTTGCCGGCCAGATCGGCCAGACGGGTGAAGGCGTCGGCGGCCTTGTCCAGCTCGCCCTTGGCCTCGAAGGCGTACCCCAGGCCCTCCTGGGCCAGGAAGCGCAGCGCCGGCTCGAGGTCGCTGCCCAGAAGCTGCTGGTAAGTGGCCACTGCTTCGTCGAAGCGCTGCAGGCCGATGAGATAAGACCCCCGGTGCAGCAACGCTTCGGCGCGCAGGCCGCTGCGCGGGTTGGCGGCGATGAAGGCGTCCAGCTCTTTCAGGGCCCCTTCCAGGCGCTCCTTGTCGGTCTTGAAATGGGGAACGCCGTCGTCCTTGACCGGCGTGGCGCTGTCGGCGGGAAGGAGATCGGCGGTGGCGATGCGGTCGACGCGGGCCAGGGCTTGCGAAGCATGCTCGGCGTGACGGGCGCGCACCTGGGTGAAGGCGACCATCGACACGATGACGACCGCCAGCGCAGCGGCGCCCACGGCGACAGCCTTACCCCGGGACGCCAGGACGCGGGCGGCCTCGGCCGAAAATCGTGTCCAGAAGGTCACGAATTGGTCGGGCTTCTTCAGCTCTTTTCTGTCGATGTGCTTGACCACGCGGGAAGGGAATAACAGAGCGTCGCCACTGGGTCAATCAAAGGGAGACCGCCCCGGCGCGCTGCTTGATCTGACCCCCTATCTGACCCGACCTCGACCTGCGCGGTTGCCTGCCCTCGCGTATAGTGCGCCGTGATGACGGCCTGCGCGCGGACAGCGACGGCAACGGCTGCCGCGGTGGCGATGGCAACGGTGCTGCTGGCGGTCACTCTGGCGCCGTCAGCAGCGTACGCGGCGGGCGAAGGCGAGTGGCAAATCTCGGGGCGGCTGGGAACCGGCAGCCTGCACATCGACAATCGTTCGCCCATCGGCGCCCTGGCCGCGGCCGAGGGGGAATACGGCTTTTCCGACGGCTGGGCGGCGCGGTTGATGCTGGAGCAATTCGCCCATCCCGTCGAGGCGCGCATCTCCGACAAGGCCCCGGGCGGTTGGGCGCGGGCCACGGCGGTGCTGGTGGGTGCCACCTATACCTTCGACGTTCTGCGCATGGTGCCGTACGCGCAGCTGGCGGTGGGCTTTGTCCACTTTGACGGCGCCGTGAAGAGTCCGCGCAGCGAAATGGCCGGCGAGCTGGGGTTGGGCGCCGACTACTGGCTGACCAAACGCTGGGCCATGGGCGCGGTGCTGCAGTATCTGTTCGCGCCGGTGGATCTGTTCGAACACCTGGGCGAGCTGGGGCAGAGCCCCTTCGCCTTCTCGCTGGCGTTCCGCGCCTCGCGGTTGTTTTGACCAGCGCGCCGGCGGGGCGCACTAGTCGCGTTCCGGGCGCGGGGACGCCTTTCGTCTCTGTTTGTGGGCGCGCAGGATGATCCGGACCGGCGTGCCTTCGAAGGCGTAGGCCTTGCGCAGCTGATTCACCAGGAAGCGTCGATAGGCGAAGGTCACCGACGCCGGGTGGTTGGCGCTGATGAAGAACGTGGGCGGACGCGTGCTGGCCTGGGTGATGTAGTAAAGGCGCACGTGGCGCCCGCCGGGACCGGCGGGCGGCGGTTGATGGGCCAGGATGGTTTCCAGCAGCTTGTTCAGCTCGCCGGTGCCGATGCGACGGGAGGCCTGGGCGAAGATGCGGGCCGCTTCGGCTGGGATGGTGGACACGCCGGCGCCGGTGACCGCCGATGTGAGCAGAACCGGCGCGTACTTCATGAACGGCATCTCTTCGCTGGTGGTGGTGACCTTCTTGTCGATGTCGGCGCGGCCAACCAGATCTTTCTTGTTGAGAACGATCAGCGAGGCCCGCCCCGACTCCTCGATCAGGTTGGCCAGCTTGGCGTCTTCGGAGGTGGCGGCTTCGCGGGCGTCGATCACCAGCACGGCGACGTCGCAGCGGTCCAGCTGATC
>JAXDMH010000065.1:0-2900 GCA_034666225.1 Myxococcales bacterium | reverse complement strand
ACCGTGCCGCCCCCGCCCGAGGCCAGCTCGCGCGTCAGCAGATAGGCGCCCGCCATCGTTCCTGGGCGCAGCGCATCCGGATCAGCGACCGACGCGACAGGAGGAGATTGGTTAGGCCCTAAGGCTCTGGTCTTATCGTAGTCTTCCACTTTTGGTAGCACCGCGGTCCTCGTGCGATAACCCTCTTCTCACCCGGCATCGGTTGCTTGCCGCGGAAGGTTTAGAGCCACACGGATGATCGACTCGCATTGTCATCTGGACTTTTCTGAATACGGCCCCGACCGGCCCGAGGTCCTGGCGCGGGCACGCCAGGCCGGCGTCTCTGCCATGGTCTGCATCGGCTCGGGAGGCGACATGACGTCCGCCCGGAACGCTACCGCACTTGCCGACGCCGAGACAGATATCTACGCGGCGGTCGGCATACACCCACACGACGTCGCCAAGATGGTTGACGAAAACTGGGAAGAGCTGGCGGTTCTGGCCCGACGGCCGCGGGTTGTAGGTGTTGGTGAGACAGGGCTCGACTATCACTACAACCACTCGCCACACCCGCAGCAGCAGGCGGCGTATCGCCGCTTCATCGCCCTGGCGCGCACCGTCGGTCTTCCGGTCATCTCGCACGTTCGCGATGCCCACACCGACGCAGCGGCGATTCTGGACAGCGAAGGCGCGCGCGAGGTGGGGGGAGTCATTCACTGCTTCACCGGCGACGTCGGCGACGCCCGCCGCTATCTGGACCTGGGCCATCACCTCTCGTTTTCGGGGATCCTGACCTTCAAGAACGCCACCCCCATTCGCGAGGCGGCCGCCTTCGCCCCCATCGACCGCATCCTGGTCGAGACCGATGCCCCGTATCTGGCGCCCATTCCTCACCGGGGCAAGCGCAACGAGCCGGCATTCATCGTCAAGACGCTTGAGACCCTGGCCAGCCTGCGCGGGGTGTCCATCGAGGCGATGGATCAGGCGACCACCGAGAACACGCGCCGTCTCTTCAAACTGCCTGTTTGATTTCGCTGCCGCTGGCAGCAATACTCCCCAGCCGAGCCGTGACATCCTCTGCACCAGTTCGAGTTCGTCTACGGTACGGGGATCTCGAGACCTTTGTTCAACGGTTCGCTCCCAACGTCACGCGGGGCGGAATTTTTTTGGCCACGCGCACGCCCCGCCCTGCTGGCGACGTGTTTTCCTTCGAGGTGTTGCTGTCGACCGGACAGATCGCTCTGGCCGGGCAAGGCAAGGTCATCTGGGTCAAGGAGTTCGATCCGAAGGCGCCGCAAAGACCACACGGAATGGGCGTGCAGTTCGTCCACATCGATCCCACCACGCGCGACACGCTGAACCGCATCCTGCACAGCAAGGGCGCTGGGAAAGGCGGCGGCCAAGGTGGTCGCCCGCGCAACGGCACCGGTCCCGTCGTGGTCGTCGACACCACGGTGGACCTGGCGGCCGAGTACGGCCTTGACGACGCGGCGCTGCGCCGGGCCGTCGACCATCGCTGGATGGTGAGCGGCACGACAGACAGTGAACTGGACGAGCTGCTCAAGCCCGAGCCGACCGAGAGCGTCACCCTGGCCCAGGCCCTGGCCGAGTTGCCGCGCCTGCTTGATCCCGGCGCCCGCAGTCGGCGCTCCGGCGCCTACCGCAGCCTGGAGATCACCAACACGGGGGAGCGATCGGCGTCCACCACCGAACCCTCGCGCCCGGTCGAACCCGGCGACGACACCGCGTTGTCGGAGCAAAGCCTGGACGACCCGCTCCGCTGATTCAGGCCCCGTTCCGCTGTCTTCAGAGATTCAGAGCTTGAGGTTGCGCCTGATGCGCGCGATCGGCTCTTCGGTGTCGGGGACGAACGGCCGACCGGTGATCAGCTCGCAGACCTGGATATAGCGCCGGGCGGCTTCACAGCGGACCTCATCGGTTAGCGCCGGGGGTGGTCCGTCGCCGCGGTAGCCCTGATCGGCCAGCGTGCGCCGCACGTATTCCTTGTCCAGGCCGCGCGGCTCATCGCCCCGGGCAAAGCGCTCTTCGTAATCGTCGGCGTACCAATAGCGCGATGAATCGGGCGTGTGGATCTCGTCGATGAAGCACAGCGAACCGTCGGGACGCCGGCCGATCTCGTACTTGGTGTCGACCAGGATCAGTCCGCGGCGCAAGGCCTCGCCCTGACCGAAGGCGAAGATGCGCGCGCACATCTGGGCCGCCTCGTCGAACTCGGCCGCCGACAGCAGGCCCATCTCCAGAACTTCGGCGCGCGACACCGACCGATCGTGATCGCCCTTCTCGGCCTTGGTCGACGGCGTCAGCAGGGCCTTGTCCAGCTTCTGATTCTTGCGCATGCCGTCCGGCAGATCGTGCCCGCAAAACTGACGGGCGCCTTTTTGATAGTGCGACCAGATCGACGTCGACGTCACACCGGTCATGTATGCGCGCATGACGAACTCGACCGGCAGCAACTTGCACTCGCGCGCCACCATCACCGTGGGGTCGGGGACGTTGATGACGTGGTTGGGGGCCAGGTTGGCCGTCGCCTCGAACCAGAACGCGGCCATGCGATTGAGAACCTGCCCCTTGAACGGAATGGTCCCCAGCACGACGTCAAAGGCGCTCAGGCGATCGGTCACCACGATGGTGCGCCGTCCGTCCAGGATGTAACAGTCGCGAACCTTGCCTTCGTACTTGGACCCCAGCTCGGGGAAATGCGTTCGGTCCAGCGTCTTCTGCAGCTGTGCTCGAATGAGGGCGTCGTCCATGGTTCAAAGCTCCTGATTTTGCAGCGCGCGATCGATGATGGCTCCGGCGTAACGAAGGTGATGCTCCAGGTTGAAGGCGCGATCGATCTCGGCCGCTGACAGCTTGGCGGCGATGTCGGCGTCCTCACCCAGCAGCACGCGAAAAGGCTT
>JAXDMH010000064.1:0-3751 GCA_034666225.1 Myxococcales bacterium | reverse complement strand
GCACAGCTTCTCCATGCCGCGCGCGCCGCCGATGGCCAGATACAGATCGCCCATGCCGCCCCGCGCGAGCGGTTTCAGTAAGACGTATGAACCAAAGCGTCTGGGAAAGGCGCGAAGATCGGATACGTGTTCGGCCACGGGCCCCGTTTATACCCTGATCCGGGGCGCGCGCCCTGTTGGGTTTTGAGGTAAGGTCTCCCCCGAAGTGGCTGAGGGTGGTAGTAGCACCAGCATGACCGGCGTCGGCAGCCTGAAGGGGCGGGTGGTGGTCTTCGGAGTGACGGGCGGAATCGCCGCGTACAAGGCGCCCGAGATCTGCCGCCTGCTGGTCAAGGCGGGCGCCTCGGTGCAGGTGATCATGACCCCCGCCGCCGCGCACTTCGTCACGCCCCTGACCTTGCAGACGGTGTCGGGCCAGAAGGTGGCCCGAGACTTGTTCGACCTGACGGAGGAATCCGAGATCGGGCATGTTCGAAGGGCCGATCAGGCCGACCTGTTGCTGGTGGCGCCGGCGACGGCCGACTTCATCGCCCGCATGGCGGCCGGCATGGCGGACGATTTGCTATCGACAGTGGCGCTGGCCACCCGCGCTCCCATATTGATAGCGCCCGCCATGAACGTGAACATGTGGGAAAACCCGATGACGCAGGCGAATCTGGCGCGCCTGCTGGGCCGACCCGGCCCCGCGCCCATCGCCACCGTCGGTCCCGATCGCGGGCCGCTGGCCTGCGGCTGGGTGGGCGCTGGCCGCCTCATTGATCCGGAAGTCATCGTCGCCGAGGCGGCCCGCATGCTGGCGCCCGGAGACCTGGATGGCGTGCGCGTGGTGGTGACGGCGGGGCCGACCTTCGAGGCCATCGATGACGTGCGGTTCATCGGCAACCGGTCGTCGGGCAAGATGGGGTTTGCCGTGGCGGCGGCGGCCGCGGCGCGCGGCGCCCAGGTCACGCTGATCGCCGGTCCGGTCGGCTTGCCCACGCCTGCGCGCGTGGTGGCGCGGATCGACGTCGAATCGGCCGAGCAGATGGGCGGGGCCCTGCGCGCGGCGACGGCCGGCGCCGACGTGGTGGTGATGGCGGCGGCCGTCGCTGATTTTCGCCCGACGGTTCGTTCGGCCGGGAAATTGTCGCGCCGCCTGCAACCGACGGACCTGGCGGTGGCGCTGACGCCGAACCCCGATCTGCTGGCCGACATCGCCAGGACGCGCCCGGGCAAAAGTCCGTTGCTGGTCGGTTTCGCCGCCGAGACCGCCGCGGAGGCGGCGCTGGCGGCGCGGGCCCGGGCCAAGCTGGTCGAGAAGGGCTGCGACGTCATCGTCGCCAATGACGTCGGGGCGCCCGGGATCGGTTTTGGCGCCGACGACAACGCGGTGACGGTTCTGTTCGCCGATGGACGGCAACAGACGATCGCCCGCGCCCCCAAGACGACGGTCGCCGATCGGTTGTGGTCGCTCTTGCTGCCGGCCATCGCGGCGGTCAAGGGCGCCTCTCAAGAAGAAGCAACGGCGGTCCTGTCAGCCGAGCGTCTGCCTCATGCCTGATCCACGCCTCAAGACCTATGCCCCGCAGGCCATCCGGCATCTCGGCGCCGCGGGCGCCGCGCTGGCCGCCCGGCAAAGCACAAAGCCGGCCAGCAGCGGCAACGTCCCGGCCTGGGCCGGCGACGACGATGCGGATTTTCACGGCACGCTGTCGGCCATCTGGATCTGGGCACGCCACCAGCTGTTATCGGGGGACATTCGTTTTGCCGGGCGGCGCGACGCGGCCTGGGCGTTCATCGAATCGGCCTGGAAACGGTTCATCCCCGAAGCCATCGGCAGCGCGGCCAGCGACGAGACCGCCTACGATTGCGCCCTGGCCCTGGTCGGACACGCCGCTGAAAAGGCCGTGGGACCGATCGACGGTCGTCGCCAGAATTTGATCGACGGGGCGGCGCGCCAGCTGTCGACCTATCTGGCCGATCTGGATCAACAACCGGTGGGGCGCGAGTTTCGCGATCCGGGTTTTCTGGCCTGGGCGCTGGTCCATTACGCCCGTCAGGTCGAGGACCGGGGCCTGCTGGCCAGTGGGCGGCGGTTCGTCGAGCGTGTCTTCGGGATGAAATCTCCGGCGCTGTGGTCGTCGGAGCCGACCCAGGCCGGTGGGCTGTTCGATTTTTCGTCGACCACGGCCACGCGCGTGCTGGCCATCATCGCCAGCGAGGGGAACACCCCTTTCGTGGGCGCCTGGTTGCGCGAACGGGTGGCGCCGGTCGCGCCGCGCGCCTTCGTGCCACGGCGTCTGGATGAGAACACCTGGAATGCGTGCACGGCGTGGGCCCTGGGGCGCGCTTATGTCGTCTCCACCGATCCGATCTTCATGGAGGCGTATTCAACGATCATGGACGAGCTGGAACGACGGGACGACGATCGCGACGGCGCGCTGGGGCGCGATCGAATTTTGCGCGGGTCCGACACCATGACCACGTTCTATTACGCGCTGGCGGTCGACGCCCTGGTCACCGGCGACCAGCTGGTCCCCAGTGCCCGCGGACCGTCAACGGCCAAGGCGGCGGCCGGCGTGCGCGAGGTCGGCAGTGGCCGAAGATAAAACGCGCGACGATAACCCGGAGGATCCCCGCCAGGCCGCGAAGACGCTGGCGGCCCGGTTCCGCACGCGGCTCGAAAAAGACGCGCGCATGGGCGTGCTGGGGTTGCCGCGCCGAAAGGCGGCGGCGGTGATTCGCGTGGGCGCGGCAGCGCCACAGGCCGTCGGGACGGCGCAGGAAACAGTGGCTGTCGCCGGCGCGGTCTCCGTCTCGGGCGGGCCGGTGGGAGCCGCCGGCCTGGCCGTCATTCGCGCCGAGATCGGTGATTGCCAGCGCTGCCGGCTGGCCAGCGGACGGCAGAACATCGTCTTTGGCGTCGGCAACCCGGACGCGCACCTGGTGTTCGTGGGCGAGGCCCCGGGGGCCGACGAAGATCAGCAGGGCGAGCCCTTCGTCGGAAAAGCCGGGCAGCTGCTGACCAAGATGATCGAGGCGATGGGTTACACGCGGCAGGACGTCTACATCTGCAACGTCATCAAGTGCCGCCCGCCCGGCAACCGCAATCCAGAGCCCGACGAGGTCGAGCGCTGCGAGCCGTTTCTCAAGCAGCAGCTGGGCGCCATTCGCCCGCGCATGATCGTCACGCTGGGAAAATTCGCCGCCCAGTGTCTGCTGCGCGACGACACGCCCATCTCGCGGCTGCGCGGAAACTTCCGGACCTACGAAGGCGTGCCGCTGATGCCGACGTTTCACCCGGCGTACCTGCTGCGCGATCCCAGCAAGAAGAAAGAGGCGTGGAGCGACCTGAAAGAGGTCAACGCCGCTCTGCGCCGGCTGGGGATCGAACCGCCCCATCCGCCGGCAGGCTAGCTTTCTAGCGCGCGCCCAGGACGCAATCGGCGATCAGCGCCGCCATGGCCAGGATGGCCGGCCCGCCTTGCACGAACAGGATCGATCGTTTCGCGGTGGCCGCCCCGAACAGCGCCGCGACGATCACGCAGCCCAGGAAGAAACCCTGCAGCGCGCCGCTGCTGACGGTGGTCGACGGAAACAAGCTCCAGAAAAGACCGGCCGCCAGGAATCCGTTGTAAAGGCCCTGATTGGCCGCCAGCGTCTTGCTGGCCGCTGCGAACTCCGGCGTCAGGCCAAACGCCTTGCGACCGCGCGGCGTCGTCCACAGGAACATCTCCAGGACAAGGATGTAGACGTGCTCGACGGCGACCAG
>JAXDMH010000063.1:0-3663 GCA_034666225.1 Myxococcales bacterium | reverse complement strand
AGACCAATAAAACTGGCCCCAATCACCACCGCGCGTTTGGCCCCTTGCGCCCTGGCGATGATGCGGCGGCTGTCGGCCAGCGTCCGCAGCGTGAAGACGTGACCCTGGTCGGCGCCGGGGATTGTCAGCTTGACCGGGTCTGCGCCCGTGGCCAGCAGCAGCGCGCCGTACGGACGCTTGCTGCCGTCGGACAGCGTGATGGTCTTGGCTGCGGTGTCCAGAGCCACCACGCGCGTCCCCACCACCACGTCGATGTTCTGGCTTTTATAAAAATCGGCGTCGCGCAGCGGGATCCAGTCTTCGGGCGCCGTACCGGCCAGATAATCCTTCGACAGGTTCGGGCGATCGGTGGGCAGCCCGTCGTCCTCTTCCGCGCCGAACATCGTGACCGTGCCGGCGTATCCCTCGCAGCGCAAGGTTTCGGCGGCGGCGTTCCCGGCCGCGCCCGCGCCGACGATGGTGACGCTCTCGGGGACGGTGCCCGCCGGCGGCGAGACCAGGCGGGCCGGCGCTGGTCCCTTGACCAGCAACCGCGTCCCTTGTCGTTCGACCTGCCAGCAAGGCAGCGGCTTCAGCGCCGGCGCGGCCACCGCCTCGCCCGAGCGCAGGTCAAAGCAGGCGTGGTGCCAGGGGCAGTGAATCTGGTCGCCCACCACCAGACCTTCCGCCAGCGGACCGCTGTAATGCGTGCAGGTCGCCCCCACGGCGTACGCCTGGTCGCCGCGACGAAACAACAGCGCCGCTTCGCCGTGGGCGTGTCCCAGCAGCACGCCGCCCTCGGGAACGTCGGATGACTCGACCCCGATCGTGAAGTCCGGGCCCTGCAACGAAGTGGTGCTGCCGCTCATGAGTGGCTCCTTGCTGCCGTCGAAGTGTCCCGACGGTGAAGCTGGTCTACCGAAACAACGTCTCTGCAGCAAGGCCGGCGCATCGCACAGTCATCGAGCCACAGCCCGACACTTGACAGGGCGGCCTGCCGCAGCGACAAGAAGCGGGACTTCATGGCCCGCACCCGGTACCACTCTGCTGTCGCCGCAATCCGGGTGCGCGATCTGCCGGCGGCCGCGCTGCGCGCCGTGCTGCGCGAGGGCTACACCCGTCGCGATCTGAAGGCCGACGTGCTGGCCGGGTTGGTGGTGGGCGTCGTCGCGCTGCCGCTGGCCATGGCCCTGGCCATCGGCGTCGGCGTGCCTCCCCAGCACGGTCTTTACACCGCCATCGTGGCCGGCGCGCTGGTGGCGGCGCTGGGTGGCTCACGCACGCAGGTGACCGGACCGACCGCCGCCTTCATCGTCATCCTGGCGCCCATCTATACGAAGTTCGGAATGGCCGGCCTGCTGATCTCCGGGGCGATGGGCGGCCTTCTGCTGATCGGCATGGGCCTGGGGCGACTGGGGCAGTTCATCGAATTCATCCCCCACCCGGTCACCACCGGTTTCACCGCCGGCATCGCCACCGTCATCGCCACGCTGCAGATCAAAGATGTGTTCGGGCTGCACCTGACGCGCGCCCCGGAACATTTCTTCGATCGACTGGCGGCGCTGTGGGAAGCGCGCGCCAGCGCCTCGCTGGCGGAGCTGGCGGTCGCGGCGTCGACGCTGGCCTTGCTGGTTTATCTGCCGCGCCTGACCCGCCGGGTGCCGGCGCCGCTGCTGGCCCTGCCCATCGCCGCCGTGCTGGCCGCCGTCCTGGCGCATTTCTTTCCGGCCCATCCGGTGGCCACCATCGCCTCGCGATTTCACTCCGTCGTCAATGGGCACACCGTCGACGGCGTCCCGCCGCTGCCGCCGCTGCCGATGTTGCCGTGGCACGCCCCGGGCCCCGGCGGTGGGCCGTTCGTGCTCAGCTTCGCCACCTTGCGCGACCTTCTGTCAGGGGCCTTCGCGGTGGCCATGCTGGGCGGCATCGAATCGCTGCTGTCAGCGGTGGTCGCCGACGGCATGGCCGGGACGCGCCACGATCCCGACGCCGAGCTGCTGGCCCTGGGGATCGCCAACGTGGTGACGCCGTTCATGGGCGGCATTCCTGCCACCGGCGCCATCGCGCGCACGGCGACCAACATCCGCTCCGGCGGCCGCTCGCCTTTCGCCGCCATCATCCACGCCCTGACGGTGCTGCTGGCGGTGCTTGTGCTGGCGCCGCTCATCGGATACCTGCCCATGGCAGGCCTGGCCGGACTGTTGCTGCTGGTGGCCTGGAACATGTCCGAGGTCAAACACTTCGGTCACATCGTCAGCGTCGCCCCGGGCAGCGACGTGCTGGTGCTGATAACCTGCTTCGTTCTGACGGTGGTCTTCGACATGGTGGTCGCCGTGTCCGTGGGCGTGGTCCTGGCGGCGCTGCTGTTCATGCGACGCATGGCCGACATCACCCAGGCGCGCCTCACCGATCAAGGCACCATCGACCACAGCGCCGACGGTGTCGCGCTGGCCGCATCCCCGGGGATTCGCAGCCGGCAGGTCGCCGTCTACGAGATCGCCGGCCCTCTGTTCTTCGGCGCCGCCCAGAAAGCCGTGAGCAGCCTGGGCGCCGTCGAGAGCGCGGTCAAGGTGCTGATCATCCGCATGGACCGCGTGCCGGTCATGGACGCCACCGGCCTGGTGGCGCTGGAGAGCAGCGTGGCCCAGCTGTTTCGCAACCGCTGCACGGCCATCCTGACCGGCCTGCAGGAGCAACCAAGACGCCTCCTGGAAAAATCGCAGCTCAAACCCAAACCGTTTCGCCTGCTGATCTGTCCCGACCTGGCGGCCGCCATCGCCACCGCCGACGAGATCGTCGGAACACCGCCCACCGCCGCCGCGTCATGAGATTCCGTCCCAAGATCTTTCGTGTCCCCGGGGCCGACTATCAGATCCAGGTGGTGGGCGATCAGCGCTCGCCCCTGCGCGACTATTACCACGCCCTGCTGCGCATGCCCTGGTGGTTCACGCTGGTCAGCGTGGCCGTCATCTTTCTGGGCGCCAACGCCCTCTTCGCCTGCGGTTATCTGCTGACCGGTGGGGTCGCCCACGCCGCCAACCAGCCATTTGTATTTGCCGACGCCTTCTTCTTCAGCGTGCAGACCATGGGCACGGTCGGCTATGGGGCGCTGTATCCGGAATCCCGGGCGGCCAACGTTCTGGTGGTCGTGGAATCGCTGGTGGGGGTGATGCTGACGGCGCTGGTGACCGGGCTGGTCTTCGCCAAGTTTTCTCGCTCGACGGCGCGGATCCTGTTCAGCCGGGAAGCGGTGATCTCACCCATGGACGGCGTGCCGACGCTGATGCTGCGCGTGGGAAACCAGCGCGGAAACAAGATCGTCGACGCCCACATCAAGCTGACCATGGTGCGCAACGAACACACCGCGGAAGGACGCACGTTCTTTCGCATGCTGGATCTGAAGCTGACGCGCGATCACATCCTGTCGCTGCAGCGGACCTGGAGCTTGCTGCACCGGATCGACGCCGACAGCCCCTTCTTCGGCCAGTCACCGGAGAGCATCGCCGAGCTGGAGGTCGAGCTGCTGGTCATGATCACCGGGACCGACGACATCACCATGCAACCGGTTCACGCCGACCATCGCTATTTCAGTCGCCAGATCCTGTGGGGACGGCGCCACGCCGACGTCCTGTCAGAGACGCCCGACGGCAATCTGATCCTGGACCTGCGCCCCTTTCACGAAAC